>NZ_JBDGQZ010000013.1:0-104139 GCF_042218505.1 Halobellus sp. | reverse complement strand
GGTGGAAAAGCAGCGTGCGCTCGCTGGCGACGGCGGTGCGTCGGAAGCCTCGTTCGAGGCTCAATTGACCCGAACACGACGCCCAGTTGCAACCGACGGAGAAGGGGTTCAGCGGTGATGATTCAACGGCAGACAATGAGCGTCGTCCCCGCCGAAAATGACACAGATACAGCACATATAACTGGGATTCGAACGGCAGGGGCCGATCCTGACGCGATAGTCCATACGCTCGGCGCAGATCTCGAAATCGTCGAATACGGTCATCAACTCCAAGCCCCAGCCGTTCCGGTTAGCTTAACGGGCTGCCCAACGCCAGCGGTCAGCACTCGTGCCGTCCGCGAATTTCGTGAGTTCGACCTGCTTGTTGTCGACGCCGGTCTGGCCAGATCAACCGCGGCTCCGACAGTCACGGTCGGTGACGAATTCGGAAACGACGTTACTGCAAGCGTATGAAAGGCATCGTCATTGGTGGAACCCGTTCGGGCGTCGGGAAGACCGTGGCCACGCTCGCGGTCATTCGAGCGCTGCAAGAGCGAGGATACACCGTCCAACCAGCCAAAGCCGGTCCCGATTTCATCGATCCCAGCCACCACGAACGTGTGGCCGGTCGGCCCTCGCGGACACTTGACTGCTGGCTTCAGGGCGAAGATGGGCTCCGACGGAACTACTACCGAGGCGACGGCGACGTGTGTGTCGTGGAGGGCGTGATGGGATTGTACGATGGTGACGGGTCCAGTACCGCTATGATTGCCGAGTCACTCGACCTCCCTGTCGTCCTTGTCGTCGATGCAAAAGCTGGGATGGAAAGTGTCGCCGCGACTGCGCTCGGGTTTCAGCGATACAGCGAACATACCGACACCGACGTCGATGTCGCAGGTGTTGTCGCGCAACGCGCTCATAGCGGACGCCACGAGCGAGGGATTCGCAACGCACTGCCGGACGGTCTGGCGTACTTGGGGCGAGTCCCCCCTCGCGACGGTTTCGAGATTCCTGATCGTCATCTTGGGCTACATATGGGAGACGAATCCCCGCTCGGCCCCAAGGTCCTCGATGATGCTGCCGAACACATCCGTGCTGAACGGCTTGTTGATATTGCGCGCACACCCCCACGCCTCAATCAAGAAACAGTCCAGCCGGGGATGGACAAGCGAGTTGCGGTCGCTCGAGACGAGGCGTTCTGTTTCTACTATCCTGCGACTATCGAGCGCCTTCGTGAGCGTGCGAACGTGGTCACATTCGCGCCGACAGCGGGAGATGAACTCCCAGACTGTGACGGGGTCTATCTTCCGGGAGGGTATCCCGAACTGCACGCTGCCACGCTGGAGAACAGTCCCGCGATGCGACAACTCGACACCACAGCGGCCGATGAGTGCCCAATCGTCGGCGAGTGTGGTGGGTTGATGGCGCTCGCCGAGACGTTGACTACCGTCGAAGGCGACACCTACCGAATGTCGGGGGTTCTCCCTGCGGATGTGCAGATGCACGACCGGTATCAGGCACTCGATCACGTCGAGCTCCGCGCTCGGGAGAGTACACTTACCGCCGGCGCGGGGCGGTCCTTGCGGGGCCACGAGTTCCATTATTCGAGTGCTGACGTCGCTAGTGATGGTCAGTTTGCGTTCGATGTCGAGCGGGGTGACGGCATCGAAGACAGTCAGGACGGACTCTACGAGTACGAGGCGCTCGGAACGTACTGTCACGTCCACCCCGCAAGCGGGGCCTTCGACACATTCCTCGAGGCGATATGAACTGGAGAATGAAAACAAAATCAGCGCTGAGACTCTATTCGATCGTTTCGGAACATCCGTAACGGGTAAACGAGGTCCCGACCGCGGTGCGTGCACCGGAGGAAAGTGGCCGTCTGCTGGATGTGTTCTATGTCGTTTGAAGCGGAGTTACCGGTGGGATGCTATGGATTCGTCGGGGGTCGACCCACTCGCGCTTGAGAGCCCACCACACGAAACCGAGCGAGAGGGGTCAATGCGGAGGACAGGCTTATCTATCCTCTCGACATTCTCCTCCGATTGAAAACAGAGGAACCCCGGCCGCAGTTGGGATACTAACTGAGCATAAGAGTGCTGTTGAATCCAGTGTGAGGAGTAGAGAGCCTCACCGAGGCATCAGTCGTCGCCGTTCGGATACCAGCCCCGGACCCGGTAACCGACTCGACTGATACATCTATATCAGATCCGTTGCCATCCTGACGCCACCCCCTGGCAACGACCCCGACAGGAAGCGTTGGGCAGCAAGAGCTACGAGACTGGTCTCCACAGCCGTGAAACAGCGGCTAGACCGCCACTACGCTGGACGCTAGCCGCGACGAGGGTGTCCGATTCATCATATATAGTCGTTCAGGAAACGGGTTGTCGCTGGCGCACTGATAGCTACAGTTGTGTTTGCGAGTCTTCGCTCACTCGATCGGACGACAGCGTGCGATCGGCTGTGTAATCAGTTGCAAACGCTACTATACTCACATCCGTACCCAGTATCCAGACGGCTCCCAGCACCGCGTCGAGTCCCGGGCCTGAAACGGTGAACACCACAAGTAGTGGCATACCGAGCCGTGGCGAGGGAGCGTTTGTCAGAGACCGTGCTGTAGAAACTGTCATTCACGAGTGACACGGGACCACACGCCGGACCACAGCGAGACGAGCGCGGGGGATTCAGGTAGGTTGCTGTCGCGGACAGCCAGATACCGGATCGTAATAACCCCAGTGCACAGAAGCGCCGCGAATTCAACCGAGCCGAACACCAACTCCTCGAACGTCTCACCCCCGTAGGCCTGCACTATCGGGACGGTGAAGTATATGATCTGGATACCACCCCCCAGCAGGACTGACCTCGATGGATCCCACACCCCCTCGGTCGCTCGCACGGACCGTCGATCCAGCGCCAGCCCCACAACGTAGATTGGTGTATAGAGATAGGCCAATCCAAGGAACGCAAGAGTCGCCGCTCCGGGAACCAACGGACGGTATTCTGGTAGAGCGAGCGCTGTCGTAGTAGTACTGACGAAACCGAATAAGAGAGTACCGACAAAAACTCCCGTCGTCAGTACCGGCTGGACGGCAAGCGCAGTGGCCCACTGCCACGAAGGACTCTCGCCTCTGTCAGTTGTCGACGCGTGTACTGCATCAGCTCTTGGCATCGTTACTCCGACGCACCAGTGCGTCGATTCACCCTGATTTTTGACATTATCGACAGAGAGGCCTCCGTGCTGAAAATGTTGTGTGTAGTGAGGTCCGATGAACCCAAAGGGAGTTGCACGAGTGTCAGCGAGTATAAGTACCTCAGGAGAGTGAACGAAGCGAACGAATCTGTCGGGAGTGAGCTAATTAACCGGCGACTTCGTACTCGCGTTCGAGTTTAATTGCAGGGTTTTGGCCCGTTCGTGCCCCTCATCGTCGATTGAGAAACTGTCAGCGCGACATATGTCGGCCTCGTGCCCAGAGAACGACTATCGTCCGCGCCTTCGAGATGCCGTGCGGACTGAAATCAGACCGTGGGACGAGATATTCAACGCTGGGTATCTCCGGCCGTGATACTTGATCAGCCCCTGAACTGGGAGGGTGCGCGCGCTGTGCGTAATGTATTGAAGATCCGATGGTTGGAAGTGTTATGTATCCGCCACGTCTACGACCTCATAGCTGAGATTCTGATCCCGGAGTTTGTCGGTGTGTGCCGAGAGCAAATCTGTCGAAGATAGAAGCAGTATGTCGAGTCCCTTCGCAGTTGCTTCTTGAACAGCAGACGCGCTTCCGAAACGAATGTCAGGTTCGAGGTTAGCCGCCCCCGCGACGGCAATCGCCTCGGCTCCACCGATCGCTATTAGATCGTGGTCTTCAGCCATCTCAGCGATTCTGTCCGAATCCACTGCCGAACTCCCACCGTTTTGAACCCGCGGAATCGAGACGATAGTCACCGAACCCAAGTCGTAATCAACGACTCCGTCGAAATTCGTGATTCCAACATCCTGTCCTGCTTCCGCGTTCGTTACTGCAACTGCAGTTGCACTCCCGCTTCCACCAGACATAGCCCGCAGAACGCCGTCCTGCATCGTCAGTGAAACCGTCTCCCCCTCACTGATTTCTGTCGTCGAAATGGCAGTTTCGATCTCGACCTGTCCGATGACGTCTTCAGAAACGTGTTCGATGAATTGGCGCAGCTCATCAGTCTGCGAAATCAGCCAGTCGACTCCTTCTTTGGTTACCTCGTATCGGCCACGACCGTGCTTGTTAACGTATTCGTGTTCAACAAGATCTTGGAGGTAATCGCTCACAGCCTGGGCAGTAATCCCGATGGCATCAGCTATCTCCTGTTGGTTTACTGCGGGTTGTCGCTCTGCGATCTGGACGAGGATTTGATATCGAGTGGCGTTTCGTTTGCTCTGGAGAACGCCGAATTCCTCGGGATCGACCGCGTTGTTCGCCATTACCTGTTTTCTGGACTGCGGAGTAAAGTAACTTTGGCTTAGAACGCGTGAACTTGGGTAGATCTATTCTCTTCGGCGACTTATTCAACTTAGATTTTTCTAGAACAACCAAAATTGTTTTACGTATCACGACGATTGTATTCGGTGATGGCACAGGTATCGCTCCCACACGACGCGAAGGCCGGTCCAACGAAATCGGAGGTCAGGGCTGTCCTTCTCAGCAAACTCGATCTCGGGCCGACCGACCACTTCGTCGAGGTCGGTTCGTGCACCGGCGCCGTCACAATCGGGGCGGCGCGGCGCGCGGGTCGGGTCACGGCACTCGAACGAAACGCAGAGCGACTCGAAACTACCAGAAAAAATCTCGCTGCCAACGACGTCACCGGGGACGTTGAGCTTCGGGAAGCCGAAGCTCCTGAGGGGTTACCCGACGACACGGATGTCCTGTTCATCGGCGGCAGTCGGAACTACGCGGCGGTCCTCGACCACGCAGCCGAAATCCGTACCGACCGCGTCGTAATGAACGTTTCGCGGCTCGAAGTCGCTGGAGCCGCCACCGAAGCGTTCCGCAAGCGGGACCTCTTAGCGGAGGTCGTCCAATTCCAGGTGAGCCACGGATACGAACTCGCTGGCGCGACGAGTTTCAATTCCGACAACCCGGTGTATATGCTGGTGGGCGGAACCGATGCGGTCGCCACTGACGGAGGGCGGCGGTGACTCTCTACGGTATCGGACTTGGACCCGGGACCGCCGACCTCGTAACCGTACGCGGACGTCACGTCCTCGACGCGGCGGACGTCGTCTACTCGCCGGGACGCCTCTCTCGTTCGGTTGCGACCGAACACATCCCCGGAGATCGAATCGGTGATGTTGACTTTCCGATGACTCGCGACGAGGACGAACTTCGCCGAGCGTGGCGCGAGGCTGCTGAAGAGATCGCACCGCGTGCTCGCGATGGAACGGTGGCATTCGTTACGCTCGGCGATCCGAACGTCTATTCGACGTTTGGGCACTTGCGGCGAACGCTCTCTGCGTTTCACGCTGATGTCGATATCGAAGTCGTTCCCGGGGTGAGCGCTGTAACGGCCTTCACCACGGCTCTGGGCATCGAGATCGCTTCCGGAGCGAGTCTCACGCTTCAGGAGGCCGCTCGTGGTGCAGCCCCGATCGGGCCAGATCGGATGATTCTGTTCAAAGTCACTGATGTGCCGACGACCCACGAACGGCTCGTCGACGCCGGTTACGACGTGGTCTACGGCCGCCGACTGTATATGGAGCAGGGCGAGACAGTCGTGACTGACGATCCCGGGGCGTTGAACGAACGAGACTACTATACGCTGGCTTACGCGGAGAAACGCAATCTCGACTCGGAGCCGGCGACTGCGCTCTTCGAAGAAGCCGAATCCAAGAGCCGCTCTGGTACCGGAGCGAGGGTGAAAGCCGACGAGGGAGCGCAGCCTGCCTCAGAGCCGTGGTCCGGGGATGAATTTCGGAATAATACTATGTCGATGGAGCGCGCTGAAAGTGAAGCCTGCGGCGACGAAATCCCAGGGGTCCTGCCGCGATGACCGACCCGCAGGACGTCATCAACGCAGCGGCGGCGACCCGGGCGGCGGAGCGAGACTCCCGGATCGAGGAGAAAGCTGCTGGCGAGAGACAGGAGGGTATCCCGTTCATCGGCGCCGGTCCCGGTGATCCAGGGCTCCTCACTGTCACCGGTAAAGAGCTGGTCGAGGCAGCAGATCTCGTCGTCCACGCCGGATCGCTGGTCAACAGTGAACTGCTTGCGGAATACTGTGCGGGCGCCGAACAGGTGTCGAGCATCGGCAAGGACCTGGAGGAACTGGTGCCGTTGATGCGAGACGCCTACGAGGCGGGGCGAGCCGTCGTCCGCCTCCACAGCGGCGACCCGGCAATCTACGGAGCCGCGCTGGAGCAGATGGACGCTCTGGAACACGAGGGGGTTCCGACCTACATCATTCCGGGCGTGACCTCGGCGTTCGCAGCCAGCGCGACGCTCCGAACTCAACTCACGCTCAACGGCGTGGCTAACCACGTCGCTTTCACTCGCCCCCGGGGGAAGACCCTCGACCCCGAGGACGACCACATCGGCGAGTTCGTCGAGATGGGCGACGTGACGACCTGTGTGTACCTCGGCACCCACGCGGTCGGCGAGACAATGGACCGTCTTCTCGACGACGGCCACGACCCGGGAACGCCGGTTACCGTGGTTTATCACGCCTCGTGGCCGGACGAGGAAGTGATCGAGGGGACCATCGAAACGATCGGCGAGCGTCTGGAGGCAGCCGGCTACCGTGCGTCCGCACTCGTCATCATCGGCGATGCGGCACGAAAGGCGGGATATGAGCGTTCCTATCTGTACGGTGACTGGGCGAACCGCAGTTCCACTGAGAGCGAAGCAGACGACTAATTTATGAGTACTGACACGAACGAACCGGAATCAGGTGAATCGGGCGGCCACTGTGCGACGCCGGACTCGGACGGCGAGGTGGCCGAAGAGATTGCGATTATCAGCTTCGAGCGAAAACTCGACACCGCCCACGAAATCGAGGCGGGAATCGGCGACGGCTACGAGCGCGTGGAGATCATCGAGTACCACGGCGACGTGTTCGCGGAACACTGGGGCGAGTACGATTGCTTCGTTGGGCTGATGGCTTCGGGTATCGCGATGCGCAAGACTGCACCCCTCCTCGATGACAAGTGGGACGATCCCGCTATCGTCGTCGTCGATGAGGAACTCACGTGGGCAATCCCGATCACGGGTGGCCACCACGGTGCGAATCAGGTCGCCCACGACCTCTCACAGTTGGGCGCAGTCCCGGCGATGACAACGGCGAGCGAGGCTGCGGGAGAGCAGGGCGTCGAGAGCAAGGCAAAGGCGCTGGACACTCACGTCGTCAACGGCGATTCGACGGTCGCGACGAACCTCGCCGTGTTGAACGATGAACTCGGTCCGGTGGCCCGGCTCGACGGCCCTCGAGCGGTCCTCGTCGGTGACGACGTGACCGTTCTCAAGCGCAACGGTGAACCCGGTGTCGTCCTCGGGACCGGGACCGTCTCGGGAGTGAAGAAAGCGCAGATACTCGATGCCTGGGAGGCTGTCCTTGACGACCTGGATCTGGAGTTCTCGGACGTGGAGTTCGTCGCGACCGGCACCCGAAAGAATGGTGAAGAAGGACTCTACGAGGCAGCCCAAGAGATCGGTACGGGGCTCGTTCTCTTCGAGAGGGAAACGCTGGAACAGTTCGAGGGGCCATCACCCTCCCGATCGAAGGAACTCATCGGCTGGCCGGGTATCGCTGAAGCGTCGGCTATTGCCGGCGGCCGAGAGCACGACCTCGCCCGGAAGAAAGAGCGGTTCGACGACGCCGTGACAGTCGCAGTAGGGCAGTAATATGGGTAGCAGAGATACCGCCGCCAACGGGATGGGGACCCTTTTCGTCGTTGGCATCGGCCCCGGACTGCCCCACGCAATGACGCAGCGGGCCAAGGACGTCATCACCACCGCCGACTGCGTCATCGCGTCGAACCTCTATCAGGAGTTCCTCCGTCGCGACGGAACGCTCCCTCCGGAAAACGCTGAGGTGGAAGCAGCACCTGACGGGGGGACTTCCGCGGGAAATGAGTCCGGACCCGTCCTCGAACGGCCAGGGGGAAGCCGCCAGACTCTCATCCGGTCGACGATGGGGAAGCAAGTCGAACTGGCTCGTGAGGCGTTCCAGCGCGTCCGGGCGGGCGAAGACGTTGCCCACGTTTCTGGCGGCGATCCGAACGTTTACGGGAAGAGCGACCTCCTGTACACGATGGCCGAAGCGGACGAGGCATACGACGTGCCCATCGAGGTCGTCCCCGGCGTAACGGCGGCACTCGGTGGCGCGGCGAACCTCGGCGCACCGCTGTCGAACGACTTCTGTACGGTCTCGCTGTCCGACAAGTGGCGCGGATGGGACGAGATCGAAGAGAAACTGCGAGCCGCGGCGATCAGTGGGTTCGTCATCGTCCTCTACAACTGCTGGCGTGACTATCAGCGCGCGATCGACGTGGTTCGCGAGGAGCGAGCCGACGACGTACCGGTCGGCATTTTCAACGACGCCGGCCGCGGCGACGCAGGTCGAAATCTGGACGACGAGACACACACCATCACCACCCTCGGCGAGGCGAACGACCACGACGACGAGGTCGGCGGGATGGGGACGTCCATTCTGATCGGCAACCACGAGACGGCGGTCTGGGAGAACGACTACGGCAACCACCTCGTCACCCCGCGCGGCGGGCGTGACGTCGACGATTTCTGACAATGAGCACTGACGACACCACTACTGAGACGAGCACAGACACCGAAACCAACTGCGGCGCGAGCGGCGAGTCGAACGCGGGTGAAACTGCGACTGACACCAAACCGGGGTCGAAATGCGGAGGGTCGACGCCGGACGCCGAGACCGACGGTGGCGTTACGAGCGCGGCCGGAACGGCGACAGACGCTGATGAGAGCACGTCGACGTGTGGCGGATCCACGACGTCGTCGAGTGCTGGATGCGGCAGTTCGAAGAAGTCGGCAACCGAAGAGAAGGTCGGGTCTACTGTCGACGACTTCGAGGCGGATCCCGGACGACTCGTCGCCGTTGGCTTAGGTCCTGGACAGCCGGAGGGGATGACCCAGCGTGCCCGGGGGGCGCTGCTCGACGCAGAGCATATCGTCGGGTACACCACGTACATTGAACTCCTGCCAGAAGAAGTCACGGAGTCGGCAGAGGAACTGTACGACACGCCGATGTGTGGCGAGGTGTCTCGCACAGAGGAAGCGATCGACCGCGCACTCGCGGGTACCGACGTCGCCATCATCGGAAGCGGCGATCCGAACGTCTACGCGCTGGCCGGTCTGGCCCTGGAGATACTTGAGTCGAAAGGCGCGACCGCGAGTATGGTCGACTTCGAGGTCGTTCCCGGCGTCCCCGCAGCCCAGTCCTGCGGCGCGCGGTTGGGCGCACCGCTCGTGAACGACACGGTCAGTCTCTCCCTGTCGGACCACCTGACGTCGATGCCGACCATCGAGTCGCGGCTCCACGCGGCAGCTAAGGAGGGCTTCACGATCGCGATCTACAATCCCTGGAGCCGAAAGCGCCGGGAGAACTTCCGGAAGTGTTGTGAGATTCTCTTGGAACACCGCGCGTCCGACACGCCCGTCGGGGTTGTCCACGGGGCGGGCCGCGACGACGAGGAGGTCGAGATCGTCGAGCTCGGCGAGCTCGAGGACCTCGGCGAGACGGACCTCATCGATATGACGACAACGGTCCTCGTCGGAAACGAGGAGACGTACGTCTGGGACGATCGGATGGTGACCCCACGGGGATACGAGTCCAAGTATGACTACTGAGTACCAGGTGCGGCTCGATCGTGGTGCCTGTGACGGCGTGTTCGCTTGTCTCGTCCGGGACGACCGCTTTATTGAGGCCTCGGATGGGGTAGCGATCATCGACGAGAGCGACGACAGTGGTCAGCAGGAGCGCGACGTGAACGAAAAGCAGCTCGTGACCTTCACCGACGAGCGGCTGAAATCGGCTGAACAAGCGGCCCGCGCCTGCCCGGTCGACGCGATCGAGGTGCTGACGGAGAAAGACGATGAGTGACGCGAATCGACAATCTACGACGCCCGATCCCGTCGAGGATCTACTCACCTCGACACCGGCCACGGCATACTTTTGGGGGCGCGTAGCCGGTGGTGGTAAACTGACCCAGGACTGTGTGACTGTTCGGACGGCGGACGAGACGTCGGCCGACGCGCTCGCGGCAATCGCCGGCGCCGGTCGAACGGACCACGACCATCGAATCGCCGCTCGGGAGTCGGCGCACGACGCCTCGATCGTTCGCTTCGAAGACGAATATAAATTACAGGTATTCGGGATGCTTGCCGACCGCGCAAGTGCCGCGCTCGGACTCCCCATCGAGGGACAGGGTGGTGGATATCGGTTCGACACGTTCTCAGAGCACCGTCCACAGCTCGTTCGTGGATTGCTTGAGGCTTGCGGCACCGTCTGTTTCCGGGAGTCCGAAGGGTCCGTCGGTGTCTCGTTCGTCCACGACGGCGAGGCCCTGCTCCGGACGATTCAGTCGCTCCTCGAGTCCACTGATCCCCGCGTTCCGGCCGACGAGCTCTCCGAGACGTCGGCCGGTGGCTACTGGTTCGGTCTGGGCGATGATGCGGACACAGAGGCGTTTGCACGATGGGTGTACGCTGGTAGCGACGGGTCGGGACTGTACTCGATGGAGCGGCGGCAGAAACTTCGCCGGAGCGTCGAACGCGCAACGAGTAGCGAGGTGGGTGAACTCTCCCGATGACCACGAACGCGAAAGCGACCTCGATCGGGCTCGACGACGAAGCGGTGCTGCTGGTCGGACACGGCTCCCGCCGCGAGGAGTCGAACGAACAGGTTCGCACGCTTGCCGCCGATCTGGAAGAGCGACTTGGCGTCCCGGTCGACGTAGGGTTCCTCGAGCTCGCACAACCGACGATTCCCGACGCCATTGCAGGCCTCGCCTCAACTGTGTCGCGAATCACTGTCGTCCAGCTATCGCTCTTTGCAGCCAGCCACGTGAAGAACGACGTACCACTGGCCGTCCAGAACGCCCGCTCGGAACACCCTGGGATCACAATCCACAACGGTGCACATCTTGGGGTCCATCCCGCACTCGTGGGTCTTCTCGACGACCGAGCCGCGGCTGTAGAAGCGGAACTGGGGATCGATCGTGACGAAGCGGACGTCGCGGTCGTCCTCTGTGCTCGTGGCTCCAGCGACCCCGACGCGAACAGCGACGCACACAAACTCGCCCGGTTACTGTACGAGGGGCGCTCCTTCGATCGCGTCAAAACGTCGTTTATCGGGATTACCGAACCGCGCCTCGAGGAGACGCTCCATACCGTGGCGAAAAGTCGTCCGGACGCCGTGGTGGTCCTCCCATATATGCTCGGGGACGGTGTGCTTACTGGACGCATCCGTGACGGTGCCGCCGAGTTCGACGACGAGTATCCGTACGTAGACGCTGGTGCGGGTGACCCGCTCGGGATCGACACCCGAATTCTGGACGTACTCGGTGATCGGTGGCAGGAAGCTCGGACCGACAGCGTGGATATGTCCTGTGACACCTGCAAATACAAAGTAGAACTCGATGGGTACGAGGAGGACGTCGGCGGCGCGAGAGCGATGCTTCGTGCGCTGACGCATCAAGAATCTCACGAAGATCGTGACGACGTGGACGCTCAGCCCCACGCACACGACGCACCGGAAAAACACGTTGCGGTCTGCACGAATCAGACCTGTGCCGCCGACGGCTCACCGGCCGTTCTAGAACGGTTGCGGCAGGAGGCCCGTGACTCCGACGCCTGTGACGCCCGAATCACGCGTTCGTCGTGTCTCGGCCGCTGTGGCGACGGTCCTATGGTCGCCATCTATCCCGACGGTATCTGGTACGGGGATGTCGACCAGACGGACGCTGAGCGAATCGTCTCGTCCCACCTTGATCGGGACCGCATTGTTTCGGATATCGTCGATCAAACACTGTAATCATAAGTATGAGCTGCTACGAAATCGAAGCCCTACGCCTCGGACTGATGAACGTGCTCGGGACCGAAGACCGGAGCGCACGCGAACACGCGGAGACCGAACTGGATGGTCATCTGGACGGCCCAATCGGGGCTCTAGCAAACGCGGAGACCCTCTCGGAGATTGAGCGCCACCTCGACGCGGCGCTCGTTGACCTCGAAGAGGAAATCGCTGCCACCGATTCAGACGCTCCAGAGTACGACTATATGCGTGGCCGATTAGTGGCCGTCCGCGACGCGGAGCGAGCCGTCCATCGACTGACAGACCAAGGCGAAAGCGTCCTTAGCGGGTCAGGTGAAGCACACGACGTCCTCCACGAAACCTTCCCCGTCGATGAGTAACGCCCCGCAACAGCGAGGGGTCAGACTCGGCGACGCACCGCCCGCTCGATCCCGACACGCGGGCAAACGATCCGCAGTCACGTTGCTCGGTGAGCTAGTGGTCGCTGGAACGGCAACCGGAGAGGTGGTCGCTCACGACCGAGCGACCCTTGACGAGCGATGGCGTAAAAAAACGAGAACCGAGATGACCTCCGTCGTAGCAGCAGAGCCATCTGGCAGCGGTGTCGTGGTCGGCGAGCACAGCCTGGAGGGAACAATCAGATTCCACGACCAGGCGACCGGCGAACTTCGATGGCAGTACGCCACAGCGACGGACATCGGAACTCCGCAAAAATCGTCTCGGTTCTTCCTTCCCTTCGTCGCAGACATCGAAACAGATGGAGATCAGTTGTACGTTGCGTCTCGTCGCTACGAACGCGACGGTGACCGTCGATCGTTCACTAGTGTCGTCTACGCGTTCGACGAGGCGGGTGATATCGTCTGGAGACGCGATACCGATGCATCTCCGATCAGCCTCGCCGTTTGGCCGTTGCGTATAATCGCTGTCCAGGGACCCACCAGCACGGGTTGGCCGTCCTCGACACTGAAACGGGTGCCGAGCGATACGAGTGGGACCCCGGGACTGACGGTGATCGACGCGTCGGTGACGTCTCGCTGCTCGAAGACGGCGTCATCGTTGCGAGCCACGGTGACTACTGTGGATACCGTCTCCACGACGGGGGTGCCGAAGAGTGGTGTGTCGGCCTCGCGACACCAACAGCGGTCAATGACGAAACGTTATACGCCTATCCGAACCATGTGCACGCGACAGCGCACGGGGCCGTCTTCGTCACGGGGAACACGTATTCGACGGAGCGCCGCCAGACTGCGTCGCTGCACCCCCGTGAGCACACTGCCTCCGGGTACGCGCCGGACGGGGAGTGTGCCTGGACGGCTTCAGACGGTGGCTTCGCAAGCGAACTCGGTGTCGACGGAGACCGGATGGCTGTTCCCGGAGCACAGCACTTTCGCACGCGCAATGCCGAGGTCCACGGTCTTCGAATATTCAGTACGAAAACTGCCCCCGAAACGACCTTCGAAACCGATGATATCGTCACAACAGTCGCACTGGACGGTGGATCCTTCGCCGCCGTAGAGGAGACAGTGGTCTATCACGACGAGGGAGAGAGGCGAGGCACCTATCGGTTGTTCCTTGGAACAGCGTCTGGCAAGTAGTTCTTTTGACTCAATCCGTCTACACTCGATCGAATCCGGGGTGAGTAACCCGACAGTTGAGCAGCCTGTGAGCGGTGCGATGAACGAAGTAATCGTGGCACCGGTCGCCGAAAGCCTTGAGAACAGCGCGCCGACGGTGATGACGTAGAAGCCGAGGTCACTGGCGATGTCAAGATAGTATCGGGCGGCGTATCCCATCGACGTGGAACTGGTGTCGGAACGTGGTACGTCGAAGTCGTGTTCGGCGCGTGGACGCACCGATGACGATCAGCGTATTGAACGCGGACTGGAGTGTGTGAGAAGTGCGATGCGGTTGCGAACGCGGATATAGACGGCGCGGAGACCATTCGGCAAAAGGGACTCCCGAGTCTCGCCATAGATGGCGGTAATAGGCAGAACGGCTGGTTGGCACAGCCAGCGGTACCCTGTTCGACCGTAGTGAAGCTGTTTTTGTCCCATAACTCGCTTCGAGTGGCGAACCGCAGCGTGCTCCCGTCTGCGATCACTCGACGGTGTCGCCGTTTGTCAGTAACGGCGGAGAGTCCTCTGCGTCCGCGATATTGATGATGACGACCCGCGACGCTTCGATGTCCTCGATAACGGCATTCCACCCGCCGACGCTGACCCGCTCCTCACCGGTATCGACGACGAACATCACCTGTCCGGCGATCTGCGGATCGGACTCCTCGTTCCCGACGACGGAGTGGACTTCCTCGACGGTGCCCGTAATCGTCCGCGCTTCGCCCGTCGAGAGGTCGGTTCCTTCGACGCGAACCGTCACGGTGGCGTCGGACTCGAACAGCGCCCGGCCCTCTCGCACCAGTTGACGGACGTCCACGTACTCGATCGGTGGCGTCTCGGCGGACTCGGTGTGGATCTGCATCCCGACCTCCCACAGACACGTCATAAAGTACCAGTGGAAGACGAAGGTGTACTCCTCGTCGTTGACGAGCACACCGTACTGGTTGAATGCGTCCGGGTGGTGCGAAAAGCATGCGCTCTGTCGGTCCACCGACGCAACGAATGGGGCGGGAAGTCCACGGTACCGTGCCTCCCGACAGATATCCGACACCGATTCAGCCGCCGGCGGTTCGCGGGTCGATTCCGTGTGGATGAGGATGTGAACGGCGACGCCGCGCTCGTGGGCCTCTTTCAGCGGCTCGCGCAGTTGTTCGAGTTGCTCCGGGGTGAGAGAGACGTACACGCGCGCTTCGGCCTGCTCGATGAACAGACGCGCACGGTCGATGACGGTCTCGAACTGCTTGACGATGCTCGCAGTCGACTCTTCGAGCGGCGGCTGCTCCCATCGATCCTCGATCTCGTCGGCCGCGGTTTCGAGTCGGTTCGCCCGTTCTCGGAGGTCCCCGAGCACTTCTGCGGGACTATGTGCTCGTGCCCTCAGCGTGCCCTGTTCGTACTTCTCGATGTACTCACGCTCGGCCAAGGCGTCGATCACATCGTACACGCGCGCTTTCGGCACGTCACTCGCGTCGGCGATTTCGGTCGCCGACGCAGTCCCCAGATCGAGAAGCGCAACGTACACCGCCGCCTGGTACGGCGATAGCCCTGCATCTTCGAGCGTATCTTTCAGTGAATCCGTTTCCATATGTGTCTCTACATAGGAGACGACTAAGTATTATTGTGCAGGAAGCGAACGCGGGGGCGTCACTCGGCCCGGACAAACGTCACGGGACACGGCGCGTTCAGCAGCACTTCCTGTGCTGTCGAGTTGAAGAGGGCTTTGCCAGCGGGCGAACGGGCCTGCTCGCTGATCACGAGGAGGTCTGCGTCGGCCTCTTCGGCGAGCTCGACGAAGCGCTCGCCTTTGGAGGCGTCGTCGGTCAGCCGACCGTGCGTTCGGATCGAGATGTTGTCCTTCGAGAGAGCGTCGGTGAGGTCGCGAACTCTCGAGTGCCGCTCGGCGATGACGTCCGGCGTGACTTCACCATCGCGCGAGAAGTTCAGGACCTCTTTGGCCTGATCGTACTCTTCTCGGCCGTAGACGTTTGCGAGGACCACTTCCGCGTCCGAGGCGCCGGCGATTTCGCTGGTGGTTGCTGCGAGCTGCTCTGTCAGGTCATCTTGCTCGCGAACGGCGAGGACGACTGTTTCTATTCCCATATATATCAGTTCGCCCCCGACGCACTTGAGTGTTCCGAAATTTTTACTCGTAACTCAATTAATTTTTATATAGCGTGCGTTCGATCCTGTAAATCGCCATACGATGTCCGCCTTCACCGCGGAGAGGACCCAACTTTCGTTGATGCGATTCCCGCTACCCCAACTGCCGGGAGCTGTCAGTGGGCCGACGGTTGTGTGAACATATCGCACCTAGGGTGGTGAATTAAGATGGTTCCGTCCGTGGCGTTTTGTAATGATTCAGGATAAGCCGTCCGTTGCCCAGAACACCTCAAGCACCCTCTATGACCTGCCCCCGAGCGCGAAGTTAGTGGTGAAAACACTCGAATACGAGGGGGACCGCACACAGTCGGAACTCGCCGACTTGACGCTTCTTCCACCACGGACCGTTCGATATGCGCTCACACAACTCGAAGAAGACGACCTCGTCACATCGCAGATCTCGTTTGTCGACGCCCGACAACGCATCTACTCGCTCGACGTGACTGACGACTGAGCCACGAGTCGTGGATCAGAAAACGCCGAGTCCCCCGCCGACGAGACGAACGCCGATGACCGTGAGCAGTCCCAGAACGAAGGACCTCCGGATTCGCTCGCTCACGGTCGCCCGGAGACGTTTTCCCACGCTGACGCCGAGAACGGCCGGCAGTGCCGCGACAACGGAGGCTCCCAGAACGGCCAGACTCGGGTAGAGTCCAAACAGGCCAGCCACAGCGACGCGGACTCCGTTGAGGCCGAGAAACACGAGGGCAACCACGCCGACGAACAGCCCGTGAGAGAGGTCGAAACTCCGGAGATAGGCGATGAGCTGGACGCCGACGTTCGTCCCCCCGAACAGCAGTCCCGAAGCACCGCCGACGCCGACCATCCCAGTCCGGGTGTGGCTGAACCGGTCGTCCCCGGCGCTGGACCACGTCGGAAGCGACACACGCCGCTGTGCGGTTCCGACGAACCCAAGCGTCAACGCCCCGAGTCCGATTCGCAAGGGCCCGCTCGGAAGGGTATCGAGAACCACCATCCCGATGACTGTTCCCACGAGTGCCGCTCCGATGAGCGGCCCGAACCGCCGGCTACAGGAGCGAAGTTGCGGTCCGGAGAGGTCCCGGACGAGCGAGAGGTTCACCGAAAAGATCGGGATGATCATAAAGACGACAGCCGTCGCCGGGTCGAGCACTGTCGCGAGCGTCATGGTCCCCACGAGGGCGAATCCGAACCCCGCAAGCCCGTTTGTCGCCCCCGCGACGAGGATAACGAGCGCAATTAGACCAGTGGTTCGCAACCCGACGGCTTGAATCAGCATCATATGTGGATCGGTGGGTCTCCGTACCGTGAAGAGAGCATCCGGTAACTGATTATACTTCGCCTCGTCGCGGCAGTCCTCGGTCTCGAAGGCGGTCCATCGTATTGACACAGACGACCGCGGCGGCGTTGCATTCGTGGCAGATTTCCTGATAGCGTTCTCGCTGCGCCACTGAGGCCCGGTGCGTGAGGTAGCCACCGCGACCAGTGGACTCGCGACACATATTCGATGCGACGCTGTGGACCGTCGTCCGCATACCGACGCGCAACAGCACCGATGAGCAATCACTCAGCGCTTCGGAGGTCGTCGAGCTCCGAGAGCAGGTCGTCAGTCTCGGGCCTGTCGAACGTCGAGGATCCCTTGTGAACGTACGCGACCTCCGGTTCCGCCCCGCGCCTGTCAACGATGACGACCTCCGGCATCCGACCGAAGAAGTCGGAGAACGTCCCGAGAATACCGAACCGCACGGGCTGATCGTACGCGTCACCCGCCTCCGTCTGCGGATCGGCCAGCAGCGGGTACGGCAGGTCGTACGTCTCCTGCCACGACTCGACGCGGTCGACGGGTTCCGGCACGATCGAGACGACCTCGGCGTCGCGCTCGTGGAACTCGTCGATCCGCTCAGCGAGGGTCTGGACCTGCTGCCGACAGTTGGTGCAGTAGTGATCCCGCTGGAAGAAGAGCACGACGAAGGAGACGTCGTCGGGGAGTTCAGCGAGTGAGAACGGGTCCGGACCGATGGAGACGTTCGGGAGCGTGAAATCTCGCACGTTCGCGGCCATACACGAGAGATAGCGACCGAGAGACAAAACCGTGCGGGTGGCTACTCGGCGTACTTTCCGGCCGCTTTCGACCAGTCCCACGACCGATAACGGATCTTCGGCTGAGCGTCCTCCGGCAGCACCCCGGACGAGCGGAGGAACGAGCGGATACCGGACCGCCCGCCGAAATCGCCGCGAAACCACAGGAACACGCGAGGGACGGAGACGACACCGGCGTCCGAGTCGTACTCTACCTCCGAGTCGAGGTAGTGGCGAGTCGCTCGGTCCAGTTGCGCGTCGATCCGATTCGGGTCGTACGCGCGAATCGCCGGGCAACTCTCCGCGCCACAGTTCAACCCGAAGTGGATCCGGGGGTCACAGCCGTCGAGCCGGTACCGTCGCTCGAAGGAGGTGACGTACAGCTTCGGGAGGTAGCCCAATCCGTACTTCGAGCGGCCGCCCCGGAGGATGCCGTTCTCGATACGATCCAGCGGCAACGAGACGTCCCCGACTGTCACGGCCGGCGCGTGAAAGAACCGAACGAACCGGAGCGGGCTTTCGTAGAGGCCCGGCCGCTCCTCCAGCAGGAGTTGTGTGCCGGCGTTATAGCAGTTGAGCCAGAACGCCAGTGCAGTCTCTCGGTCGGCTCCGACCCGACGGAGTTCGTCGTCGGTGAGTTCTGCGAGCGCACTCCGGTATTGGTCGGTCGCATCGTCGCGCTTGCAGGCGACGAGGAGGTCCCGAGCGAGCGCCGTCGGTGATTCATCCGGAGGGTCAGATGGCTGACAGCGGGCTGTTGTTCGGGGCATACGAATCGTCGGGAACCGCTCGAAATAAGCGTTGGGCGCTGTGGCATCGATTTCGCCCGGGAGCGACGCCCGGTATCGTCCGTCCGCTGCACACTCCCGGTACGTTTATTTTGGATCAAGCTTTCTGACAAACGTGCAAGAGAGTGACACGCTTGCGACGACGACGAGTCTCTGTCTGGACTGTCTCGAGGCGGTTCCCGGGCAGTACGAGACACGCGGCGACGGGGTCTTTCTCACCCGCGAATGTCCCGACCACGGAACGGCCACCCGACAGGTCTGGGGGTCACTCGACCACTGGGAGTGGGCCGCGGAGTTCGGTCCGAACCCGGAGTACGACGGTGACCTGACCGTCGATCCCGACCACGCGTGTCTGGCCGTCGTCGAGGTGACAGAGGACTGCAACCTCTCGTGTTCGTACTGTTTCGCCAGTTCCGGTCCCGGCGGCGCTCACCGGTCCGACGAGGACATCGAAGCGCTCCTAGAGACGGTGGCCGCTGCCGGCGGTCGTCCGATCCAGTTCTCTGGCGGCGAACCGACGGTCAGAGACGACCTCCCCGAACTCGTCGAGCGCGCCCGGAACAAGGGCATCGATCACGTCGAAGTAAACACCAACGGGATCCGCTTGGCGACAGAGGACGGCTACGCGGAGCGACTCGCGGACGCCGGGGTGACGGCGATATACCTGCAGTTCGACGGTCTGACGAGTGAGACGTACGAGCAGATCCGCGAGGTGGATCTCGTCGATGAGAAGCACGCCGCAATCGACGCCTGTCGGGCCGCCGACCTCCCGGTGGTGTTGGTTCCGACGGTCGTCCCCGGCGTCAACGATCACGAAATGGGAGACATCGTCCGATTCGCGCTCGAAAACCGGGACATCATCCGTTCTGTCAACTTCCAACCGGTAGCGCACTTCGGGCGCTACGAGCAGGATGACGGCCGATTCGCCCTCGACGAGGCAACCCGATTGCTGGCAACGCAGATCGAGACGCTCGACCCCCGGGATATGTTGCCCGCGCCCTGCTGTTCGGCGTACTGTCAGATCGGGACCGCATTCGTCCCGCGCGAGACGGATCCGACGGGAACCGCCGACGCCGTCGAGGAATCGACTGCCTGTGACTGTGCGGAGACGTCCACCGACGCCGACGAGTTCGTTCCACTCACGCAGTACGTCGATGACCAACTCTGGGACGCCCTATCGGGGATGGTCGACGAAGACGATTATATGGAGTTGTTAGCCGGCACCGCAGCGGGAGAGGAGTGGGCGTGCAAAACCGCCGGTTGCTGTGGCGTCGACGTTCCCGGCGGAGTCGAGGGACTGTTCGACGAGGTCGTTCCCGTATCGTTCACCGGATTTATGGACGCAGACGCGGCGGATCTCGACCGACTGAGCAACTGTTGTATCTCTGTTCCCACCACTGACGGTGACCTGGTCCCCTTCTGCGGACACAATATGACGACAGGGGACGGAGCGTATGCCCTCCGGAATCGCCACGACTGGGGTGGCAAGGACGCCGTCGACGACTCGCCCCGAGCGCGTGACAGCGCTGAGGCCTACCAGAGCGAGGAGACGGCCCCCGACGGCGGGTGTCCAACTGATGGGTGCGGGGACGGGTGTGACTGATGGACGGACTGCTCGACACCGCGCTCGCGAACCCGTGGGGAACACTCGATACCGTCCTCGATGGCCCCCTGCACCCCGGCGGCACCGATGCGACGGCGCAGTTGCTCGATCGAGCCCACGTCGATTCCGAGACGCGCCTGCTGGACGTCGGCTGCGGTGCCGGTCACGCGCTGACGGTCGCCCGCCGGCGTGGGGCCACCGCGATCGGCATCGATCCCGACCCCTCACGTAGTGCTGATCGGGCGATCGGGGGTGACGCCACGGCACTCCCCGTCGCGGATGGGTCGATGGACGTCCTCCTCGCCGAGTGTGTCTTCTGTCTCACCGAAGTTCCGGCAGCGCTTGAGGAGGCTCACCGCGTTCTGGACTCCGATGGCCGCCTCGCCCTCTCGGACGTCGTGGTCGACGGCGAGGGGCCAGCGATCCCCGATCGGATGGCCGAGGCCCTCTGTCTGACCGGGGCGCGGAGTCGCGACCGATTCCTGGCCCGACTCTGCGACGCCGGGTTCGACGTCAAGACAGTGGACGACCACCACGACGAACTCCTCGCACTGCGCGACCGGGTGACTGACCGCGTTGACTACGAGGGAGTCCTCGGCCTGCTGGGCGAGCGGGGGCAGCGCGCGCTGGACGCCATCGACGAGCTCGAGGCCGCGGTCGAAGCCGGGCAGGTGAGTTACGTTTCGATCGTCGCGACCGCCTGACCGCACAGCGACGCAAGCGCGACCTCACTCGTCGTAGGTGTGGAAGTCGACGGCCTGTTCGAGCAGTTCGTCGGGGATGCCGGGAACCGCCTCGGATCGCACCGGACCGGCCGCCGCGACAGTCTCGGGTTCTCTTGGGAAGTCTCGCAACTTGAAGTGGATGTCGATGCCCGCTTTTGCTCCATTCGCGAGCGCGATCGGGACCTGATTGTGCCCCGGCGTCAGATCGCCGACGGCGTACACCCGATCGGCGGACGTCTCGCCGTGATCGCCCACGCCCACTGAGCCGTCGTCGTTGATCTCACAGCCGAGTTCGCGAGCGAGGCCGTTGTTGTACTCCGCGCCGTACATCGCGAAGCCACCCTTGTACTCCCGAACGGCTCCGTCCTCGAATTCGAGCGCTTTCAACCAGCCATCCGCGCCGTTCTGGACGCCGGCCACGTCCTCGTGAACCACGTCGATCGGGTGGTCAGCGAGCATCTGTTCGGTCTCGACACTCCACTCCGGTTCGTGGCCGCGGGTGAGCAAATCAACCTCGTCGGTGAAGTTCAACATAATCCCCGCGACGTGGGCTGCGCTCTCCGCGTAGCCCATCACGTAGACCGGCTGGTCGACGAACATATGCGCGTCGCAGTGGAGACAGTAGTGCAGTCCGCGACCGGTCCGGGGAAGCGGCGGGTCGGGTCGAACGTCGTTGAGGCCGGTGGCGAGGACCACGTATTCGGCCCGATACACCGCGCGATTGCCCTGGAGTTCGAGCGATCCACCGGCGGTTCGGTCACAGGAGGTGAGCATATCGCGGTGGATATCACAGCCGTACTCCTCCAGTTGCTCCCGTCCGACGCCGAGGTACTCGGGGCCGCTCGTCTCCTCTCTGACGCCGATCAGGTTGTGCACTTCCTGCATCATCGCGGCGCGACCGCCGCCCCGGTCTACGAGCGCCGTCCGGTGTCCGAGTCTGGTGCTGTACATCGCTGCCGTCTGCCCAGCGGGGCCGCCGCCCACCACCACGACCTCGTACTCTCTGGTCTCAGGTTCATCGCTCATAGGCCCGCAGAACGGGGACTACTCAAAAAATCTGTGTCGGGCGTGGAACGTGGTTGCACACCAGTTTCCGCCCCGTCGCAGGTCGACAACCGAGCGGTGGGGTGTGATGCTACTCCCGGTAGTACAGCACAGCGAGTACAGCTATGAGTGCGATCTCGCTGGCTTTTGTCGTCACCGCCCAAACACTGGACCGGAGATGGGCAAGGACGTTTTCGAGCGGCGAGAGGCCGTGAAGCAGCGGTTCGCGTCCGGGCAAGAACCCACCGTGACCGGTGAAGTGCCACACGAAGTAGCCGACCAGGAACGTCGCCGCGATGGCGATACCACCGACGTAGTACGGTCGCCTGTCGGGTGCATTCCGACTCAGCGACAACCCGACGAGCAGGGCCGTCCCGGAGAGCGTGAACGCGAGCGGGCGTGGGTCGCTCAGCAGGAAGGCCGGATTCGTATAGAGGATCGCGAACAGTTCGAGCAGCCCCTCCTCAGGATGCAACAGATGTTGTCCGGCGACGACGACGGTCAACAGCGCAGCGACGTATGGGAGCGCCTGCGACGACACCGAAACCTCCGATGGCGATGCCTGTGTAGCGTTGTCGGCCGACTGTGATCCGGGCGGGACCGGGCCCTCTCCATCACTCATTGGCATACTCACCGCGATAAAACGCATCCGGACCGTACGCATCCTGCCACGCGAACGCGAACAGTCGGCGTGCAGGGACTGGCGTGAGGCGCCGGCCGTCGTCGCTCCCGCCGGTCGACCGACCGAACGCGGGGTCGTCAGTACTCGGGATCGCCTCTCGGGGCAGAACGGTCTGGATATCGATGTCCGGAGCCACGGGTGATCACACGGCCACCGCAGACAGCGCTGCGGAGTTGGTCGTATGGAAGGTTTCGCCGGGGAGGATA
The DNA here is from genome assembly GCF_042218505.1 of Halobellus sp. Classification (NCBI taxonomy): domain Archaea; kingdom Methanobacteriati; phylum Methanobacteriota; class Halobacteria; order Halobacteriales; family Haloferacaceae; genus Halobellus; species Halobellus sp. The sequence goes on along the minus strand of NZ_JBDGQZ010000013.1, from coordinate 81,245 downwards.
TAAATCACGCTCGCTCGTGTATCCGGGTTGCGGGGCCGCCACATCGCCTTCCGATTCACTCCCGAAGAATCATATATGTCGCTGGAGGATCAACAACGTGCGGAACCACCGCGGACAGACGCGATTCCGGATTCGTACGCGATCAACGTCCGCGCGGAATCGATTCACGTCTGGGAACGTCGGGTGACGGCACAGTCGCCGACCGGCGAGTGGCGCTTCGTCGAGACGCTCGACCCCGAGGACGACCCCTCGGTCTCGGTGGAGTACGCCGAGTTCACGCCCGCCGCCGACGGGCAGTACTGGGTGTACTGCCGCACCTACGAGTGCCACCTCGACTGTCAGTGACGGCACCGGGCGACGCCTTTTCGAACACGAACTGCGAGGGGGCAACCGTCTTGAGCGGATTTCGGTGAGCGCCCCGCCGACTGCGTCACTCAGGAGTACGTTTGCGACGAGGAGCGGCGTCGATGCAAAGCGCCTCCGTGCGGAACAATCGCGTGATGACAGACCCGGAAACCGCGACGAGCGGGGCCTCCTGTTCCACACGGGGTTAAAAACTCATCTCGGCCTCAGATTCCGATCCGGACCCTGCAACTGTTCGTCGTCAGTTGGATCGCGAACGACGATGCCGTCGCGCCGGTCGACTCACAGGTATAGTAGCGTTTGCAACTGATTGCACACAGTCGCGCAATCCAGTGAGCGAAGACCTACAAACGCTAATATAACTCACGTCTGGTCGGACACCGTCGTGCGGATTCATATTTCTGAACTTCGCGGATTGGGGTCCGAATACTCCATTCTGCGGTCGTGATCCCGATCGCGTGGCCTGTCGGAACTCGGTAGTGATTCTGCCGGGAATCGTGCGACGCGAAAGCCCGCGACTCGTATGAGTAGCCCACAGTTACGGCTTCCCGAGTGTGCAGTCCGGTTCAACGGGCGCGACGCGGTTTACGGGCTCTCCTGCGTCTATTGACGTATGGCAGCAGCTATCGCCGGCCTGGCGGGTGGTCTCGTCGCAACAGCCGTGATGACGATTGTAATGATGGTCCAGGGAGACGGCGGGCCGCCGACCGCAGGCCTCGTTGCGACGTTCTCCGATGGCGACCCCGAGGACTACGCGATGCCCGGGACGTTGCTGTACTTCACGTACGGTATCGTCGCAGCGGCGGCCTTCGCAGTCGGCGTTCCGCCGGTGGGACCCCGTCTCGAATCGGTCGCCGTCGCGGCGGGTCTCGGGGTCGTCTACGGCGTCATCCTGATGATCGGCGGAATGGCGTTCTGGATGTGGAGGATCATCGGAATGGCGCCGGACCGCGAGATTATGAGAACGTTCGGGACTGCCCACGTCCTCTATGGCCTCGTTCTGGGGCTCTTCCTCGGCGCGGGTGTCCTCGCCTAACCGCATCGTCCGCCGATCACCACCGCCGCAAACATATAAGATAATTTATACGATACAGTACAATGGTCCGATCCCGATCCGTCGTCTTTGGGAGCCTCGTTTCCGCAGTGAGCCTGTTCGTTGTCATCTCGATGCCTGTGGCGACAGAACTGACTCCCGGTCAATTCATGCTGCAGTCGGTCTTTCCTCTTGCCGGATTTCCGATGGCTCAGTTCCTCGCCCACTGGTGGGTGTTTCCCGCGTCGGTACTGTTCTCACTCGTCGCACTCGCCTCCGGCGTGTCGGGGGCGCTGTTTTTCAGCCCGTTCTTTATGCTGATCGTCGGTCTCTCCCCGTCGCAGGCCATCGGCGCTGGGCTCCTGACCGAAGTGTTCGGGATGGGCAACGGGGTGCTGAATTACGTCCGGCAGCGCGTCGTGGACTACTCGACCGCGAAGTGGCTCCTTCTCGGGGCGGCCCCGGCAGTCGTTATCGGCGCGTTCGCCGCTCATCACGTGCCCACGAGGCTACTCAAACTCAGTTTCGGCGTCGGACTCCTCGGCCTCGGCGGGTTTCTGTTGTATCACGACCCCCCCGAGGAGTGCGTTCCGGGCGAGCGCGAAGGGGAGTTTCTCGAAGGCAAAAACACCGGTCGCGGAGTGACCACTATCGAGACTACCGATGGAGAGACCTTCACCTTCGACACGTGTTGGCGTCTCCCCGGCGTCGGGTTAGCCACCGCCGGCGGATTCATCACCGGACTCATCAGTGCGGGCCTTCCGGAAGTGACGACCACGCAGTTGATCGTCCGCTGTCGACTTCCACCGCGAGTCGCAGTCGCGACGAGCGTGTTCGTACTCGCGGTGGCCGCTATCGCGGGTGCCGCCGTCCACGCACTCGCGGCGACACCTGTGTGGTACGTCGTCGGATGGTCGATCCCCGGCGTTCTGCTCGGCGGGACGATTGGCACGCGCGTCGGCAAACACGTTCCCAGCGAGCGTATGGAACCGGCGCTCGGCGTCGTCTTCGGAGTCGTCGGGCTCGTCGTGCTGGCGAGTGAACTACTCGCGTAGGATTCCCCAGCGGCGACGGATTCGGGATGGATGCCGCCTTCGCTACACAGTCGGATTCGGGGCGACCGTCGGACGGTGTTGGATCGATCCCTCCCAGGTTCGACTGACTTCGTAGCCGAACTCGTCTCCCCTTCACAGCGTCACATTGTCCCCGTGGCGGCCGCGACGACCACGAGATAGAATGCGGTCCCCAGGGCGGCACTCGTAAAGACGACGGCGTCCGGATCGCGTTCGGGGAGCGTGTGATGGAGGAGCGGGAGTTCCGTGAGTTCCGGACGCGTCAAGATATGATTCATCCCCATCCCGAACAGCCCCACGAGCAGTGGGCCGAAGCGGAAACTGTTGACTATGCCGAGCAGCCATTCGGTGGTCGCATCCCCGATGCTGAGCGTGGCGATCGGTCCGATCACCGTCTGTGGCGGTGGAAGGACCGTCACTGCCGACCCGTACTTGGCATAGAGAAATAGCGCGGTGGCGGAGACGATAGCGACGAGTTTGGTGGCCCGTGCCCGGCGAACGGACAGGGGTCGTGGCAATACGAAGAGCCCCAGCAGCAACGCGCCGTTCATCCCCAGCCACGGGCCGAAATCCTGCAGCGCCAGAGGCAGACCAGTCGCGAGAATTCCCATACTGAACCAATCGAGGCTCAACAGCCGGGCATTCGGACACGACCCCGAGAGGATACGGCGTCGATGTTCCGGATGGAGCACGTGAAGCGCGATCCGCAGGAGAAAGAACGTCGGCACCAAGAGGACGTACGCGAGCAATCGAATCTGCAATCCGGCGGGGGTGGCGACTGCACCGATAGTGATAGCCGTCGAGAAGTCGATGAGGCCGTTGACGAACCAGAACGTCAGGAGTGACGGCGCGAACAGACAGCCGTTCAACACCGTCGCGGCGTATCCCGTCGAGTACGAGAACTCCTGAGAGAACAGATCGTTGGCTGCGGACAGGAGGTTCCGTCGGCGCTGTGAGAGGGCGTCCAGTCGTTCACGAACTGGTTTCTTCAGCATTGATACGGTAGTTACCTGTGTCTCGTTCCGGCCACGCCCGGAAGCGGGGGGCGAAGACACCCACATCGCTGTCGCTATGGGACGCAACAGTCGCTTTCACCGCGTGTGTACACGTCCCGATGCCGCGCTCACTGTCTATGGCCACGCGAGGCGTCTTCCAGGATTGAGTCGACGGTTCACTGAGAGACATCTTGGAACGCGGCCTCGACAACTCTGTTCAGCGTCGGATGGGCGTGAATCGTGTCGGCCACGTCCGCGACGGTTGCGCCGGTCCGCACTGCGAGCACGGCCTCGTGTAGGAGCATCGAAGCCTCGTACCCGAGGATGTGGGTGCCAAGAACCTCCCCGCTGGGACTGGCGAGCACCTTCACGAACCCCCGGTCGAGTTTCTTCGCTCGACCCATCGCCGAATCGGAAAAACGGGCTCGACCGACGACGTACTCCGTCCCCGCCTCTTCGAGATCGCCCTCGGTCGCGCCGACGCCCGCGACCTGTGGCTCGGTGAATATCGTGTGAGGCATTGCCGAGAGATCTACGGCCCGCTCCTCGCCCCGGACGACATTCGCGACCGTGTGGCGCGTCTCGTAATCACCGGAATGTTTGAAAAGCGCGTTGCCTGCGATGTCGCCCTGGGCCCAGACGTTCTCTGCGGTGGTTTCCAAGTACTCGTCGGTCTCGATAAACCCCTGATCGTCGACGTCGACGCCGGCCGCTTGAAGACCGAGCGTGTCGCTATTGGGACGACGTCCCAGAGCGACCAGCACCTCAGTCCCCTCGACGGTCGCCTCCCCGCCGGCTTCGGTTTCAGCGTGGACGGCGTAGCCCTCATCAGCCGCTTCGACGGCAGTCACTCGGTGGCCGGTGTAGACGTCGTGACGGTCGGCCGCGATGTCGGTGAATGCCTCGGCGACTGCCTCGTCCTCGCGGGGGATCAGCGAGTCCATCATCTCGACGATCGTCACGTCCGTCCCCATCGCGTCGAAGAAATATCCCAGCTCGACGGCGATGTAGCCGCCGCCGAGAATCACGAGGCTCTCAGGGGTTTCACGGAGGTACAGCGCGTCCTGACTCGTGAGGTAGTCCACGTTATCGAGGCCGTCGATCGGCGGCACGATCGGTCGACTCCCTGCAGCGATGACCACCTTCTCGGCGGTGACAGTCTCCCCGTCGAGTTCGACTGTCCGCTCGCCGACGAACTCCGTTCGTTCCGTGAACAGCGAGAGATTGTCCTTCTCCCGGAAGTGATCGGCTTTCTGTTCTGCCAGACCACCGAGCAAGTCGTCCATCTCCTCGACGACGGCGGTGTGATCGACGCCCTCCAGGGTCGCATCCACGTGAAACTGCCCTGCACTCCTGACGTGGTGGACCGCGTTGGCCGCCTGGATGAGCATCTTCGACGGATTACAGCCGCGATTGAGACAGGTCCCGCCGAGTGGTCCCGGTTCGATCAGTGCCGTCTCCAATCCGGCATCGGCCGCTGCTGCGGCCACGTTGTTACCCGTTCCACCGCCGATCACAAGGGCCTCGAAGTCGGCCATACTATCTCCGACGGCATTGTGATCAAAGAAACCCCCCCGGCAGTTCGATCCGGTTGCACGAGCGAACGGAGAGTGTTCACTGGCCCCGGAATCCGAACCCTCGAAACGTCATCTTGCTTGCTGGCGCGGCGGCGTTCGGTCCTGGCCGCAAGTGAGAGTGCGAATGTGAGGACTACTCGCCAGGCGCCATCCCGTACGGTTCGCCGCGGCGGTGGCTTTCGACCAGCAGAACGTACATCGCCTGACTCCACTGCAGGTTCGAGTTCCACGCGACGGTCCCGTCGCCGGCGACACGCTCGGGAAGCAGTCCCGCCGACGTCGTCCACTCGTGGGCGTGGTCGGTTATGTACTCGGCGACGGCGTCGGAATCGACGCCTGACTGCCAGCGGACGACGTCCGCGTACGCCTCACAGAGTGGCCATCCGCCGTCCGTTGCAGTCCCAGTCGGCGTGTAATCATCTCCTGGATAGCGACCGAGACACGGGGTATCGGTGGCTCGCCAGACCGGGTCGTCAGCGAGTTCGACGGTGGCGCGGAGTCCGTCGTCGTCGGCATCGAGGACGTTCCAGGGCCAGAAGGTCATAAACGCGGCCGCGTCGGGTCGCTCGTCCGGTGACGGCTCTCCGTACTCCGGTTCGGCCGCCGTGACGTAGTGGTCGCCGTACGGAGTGTCTTCCCGGTAACAGTAGGTTTCGAGACTCTCCGTCCAGACGCCTGCCCGCTCGCGACATCTCGCGGCGAAGGAGTCGTCACCGGCCGCCGAAGCCAACTCGCCCATACAACGCAACCCGGCGATTGCCGCGGCGGTCCCTTCGGTGGTGTACCCCCACACCTCCTCCCACGGGTCCTGGTGCTTTCGCGGGAAGCCGTGCCCGTTATCCCACTCGAGTAGGAACTCTGCGGCCCGTTTGCTCATTTCGTACCGCGCCTCGAGCGATTCATCGTCCGACTCCTGCCAGACCAGCCAGTGAGCGTAAATCGGCCCGCCGACCTGATCGAGTTGCAACGCCTGCCAGTGCGATTCGCCGGTCGTGTAGTAGTTCTGCCACCAGGTTCCGCGGCGGTCGATCCCTCGGTCGTCCCGCACAGGCGAATCGTCGGTGATCTGAACCTGTTCGAGCCAGTCGAGTGCCTGTCGGGCCTCCACGAGAGACCCGACGGCGGCCAGTGCCTGGATGATGATCACCTGATCGCGCGGCCAGATGAACTTGTACGTCATATCTGTCGGCTTGAACGCGCCGGCGATCATCGCCCGGCAGCGGTCCTCAGCGCACTTTAGACTCGTCAGCGACCGCTCGTAGAGGTCGTTGACCCCCTCGTCGACCGCCGGGGCAGCCCTGTCGTCGTCGTGCCACTCGTTCCAGGCGCGCTCGAATGACTCGCGTTCCGCCTCGTACCCGGTTGTAAGCGCTTGGCGTGCGTGTTCGATCGCCTTCGCCTCACCTTCATCAGCGAATCCGACGGCGGTGAGCCACTCGACGCTCGTTTCGCCCCCGACGTAGAGTCCGAAGCCGGCGTCGAGGTCGCCCGTCCCCGTCCGGGTGTCGGAGATCTGACCGTCGTTCTCCTCGTAGATGTCCGCCCACGCGCTTCGGTCAGGGCCGGCGGCCTGCCCGGTGTGTCCGATCCGGTGGCCATCGAACCGCCGGCTGTCACCTCGTGCCTGCATAAAGGCGACGTGTCGCGTCCCGTCGGTTGCGACGAGGATGTCGTCGCCATCGTCGTGTACGACGTGTGCGGCCTGTACGGCGTTCGGGTCCTCGTGACTGTGGCCCTTGATGCCGAGATTGACCACGGTGTAGAGGGTTCGCTCGTGCGGCGAGTCGAACGTCGCCCGATTCTGCATCAGCACCGAACACTGATTGGAACTTGCGAGGAGACGCTGGTCGAGACGGCCTTTTGTTCCGTCACCGAACTCGAACGCGTTCTCCAATTGCAACTCGGGGACCGCTGGGGTCGTCCAGTCGAGGGCGCTTTCGACGGCGTCGTTGCGGACGTCGTGTGTTTCGCCCGCCTCTGCGTCCCAGACCAGCGTATGCAGGTCGTAAAACAACTCGACGTCTGACCGAAACGCCGAGGTCTCTTCGACAATCGCGCCCTGATGATCCGACCGGGGGTTGTCGGCATACCGGTTCGCCGTCACCAGAATGTGTTGACTCTGCCCGGAAGGGGTACTCACGATTGCGTCCTTGTCGCTCGGTACGTCGAACGCTGTCGGAGGTTCGTCCATACGGTGATATAACGGTAAATTATCAAAAAGCCCTGCCGTGTTCGTGCAGTGTACTCACAAACGCTGCGAACGCTGAACCCGGTCGCCGAAGTCCCCGACCCGGGCACGCAGAAGCGGCGGCGTCCCCCGGTAGAACTCTGCGACAGCGTGTGACTACGAGTCGTCCCGGAACGACTCCCAAAACACGTCCGTCAGATCCTGCTCGGGGTTCTCGTCGAGGTAGTCCTGTTTCGTTAGGTTCGCCTCCTCAATGAGCGAGGCCGCCTCCCCGGCCCACACGTAGAACCCGATCAGCGTCTCGCGCCGCATCCGCTCGAGGTCGACGGAGTGATACACGTTGACGACGCCTCCGCCTTCGCGATTCAGTTCGGACCGTTTGAGCAGGCCTAGGTCGACGAGTTCGTTGAGATACCGCGTGACCGTGCTCCGATCGTACCCCAGCGACTCGGCGACTTCGCTCGCCGAGAGGGGCCCCTCTCCGATAACGCACAGACAGATATCGAGACCCGCCTTTGGAAGCCCGAACGCCTGGAGGAGTACCTGCTTGACCTCCGGGGGCTTCACGCTCATCTCGAGGTCTGTCACTCGCTCCATCGGCCGACTGTGACAGGACATCGGAGGCTCGTCGCGACCGAGCGCGAGGACGACATTGTCGCAGTCAGGGCACTCGTACACGTCGTATCGACTCGAGGTCGGATCGTACTGAATCTCATCTGGATTCTCTGCGGTCTGATTCGCCTCGTTTTTCGCCATCACCTATTCAACTCCATATCTGGCTTATTCACTCGGGTCCGTCATAAATTTCAGCGCGCTCATACTCCGTGACCGCAGTAACGGAGTCGACGACGAGGACTCCCTCAGGGTCGAGCGCCAACAGTTCCTCACCCGTGATCGTGACGCGAGCGGTGTCATCAGGATCGATCCGCGCGAGTTCGCACTCAGCCAGCCCGACCAGATGGGATTCGACACTGTTCCTGTCGGCATCGAGTTCCGCTACGAGGGCGTCAATGCTCGCCGTCTCTCTCTGTACCGCGTCGGTCATCGCAGCGAGTCGTTCGAGGACGGTTCGTCTCGTCACCGACATACAACCACGGAGAAGCACTCCCACGACGAAACCGACGATAGTGCTAGTGACTCTCTCCAGCCGTGGACACCCCCACTTGCTGCCGGTGAGTGTTCAGTGACTCGACAGCGGGCTGTGGAGAGCATCGTTATTCGATGGTTATTCTTCGACAGTTCGGCTGATGTCCAGCGTGTACGACTCGAGAACGTCCCGGCCGAGCAGAACCGGATAGGTCATCGTAGATCGGTCCGTGATGCTGGCTCTGACTGTCCGCCAATGGCCGTTCAGACAGAGGTCGACGTCGACGAGCGGCCGCGTCTCCGTCTCGCCACCTGTTCCCGACTGGACGTCGGTCGTCCCGACGAGCGGACCGGCACCGATCCGACCGGCAAGTTCGGTGTCGATGCAGGTTCGCTTGGCTCCCGTGTCCGACTTCGCGACCGCCTCGTCGGCCCCGTTTCGACCGCTGAGCCGTATTCTGGTGGTGTAACCGAGGACGCCGCCGTCTCCGTCCTCCCGGACGAGCGGCGGCTTGCAATCCGGGACGGAATCGTCCAGCGTAGATTCCATCGCAGCGACGTGTGCGTCCTCGACGCCGCCGTCCGCCCGCCTGATAGCCAGACTGGCGATGTGGGGAGCGACCGAGACCCCAGTCGCAGCGAACAGTCCTTTGAACCCGGCCGTGGCGTTCACTTCGAGGATGTACCACTTGTCGTCGATGGGCATCAGATCGACTCCGGCCAGATCCAACTCCAGTGTCCTCGTCGCCTCTCTGGCGAGACGACGGGGGCGCCGACCGAGTTCGTCAGTCACTCCCTCGGTGTCGCCGCCGAGAGCGACGTTGGTCCGCCAGTCGTCTTCGGGAGCGCGGCGTCGCATCGCGCCGACGACCTCTCCGTCGACGACGTACACCCGAACGTCCGATGGGCGCTCCTTGGAGCTTTCCAGAAACTCCTGAACGAACGTCTGTTCGTCGTCGGTCGACGGACTCACGGGTTCGTCCGGCGAGACGACTGACATCCCCTGGCCGTTGGTGCCGATAGTGTGTTTATGTGCGGCGGCGTCAGGAAGGTGGTCCGGCCACGCCTCGAACGTTCGCGGTGACCGTCCGAAGAAGGCGTCCGGCACCGGGAGGTCCGCCGCGGCGAGTTTGGCTCCCGCTCGATACTTGTGGAGGGTGTTCGCGACGGCCTGCGAGCGGTTGATAACTGGCGTCGTCTCCTCGTAGAGCGCAGCGAGTTGGAGGTCCTCGAGTTGGTGGTCACTCTTCGTCAGCAGCAATCGATTCACGAGGGCGTCAACCCGTGGCGAGAGGTGGACGCTCCCGTCTTCGATCCAGGAACTGACGTTCTCGTCGCGGACCCACACGGGTTCGTGCCCCAGCACCCGAATCGCGTTCAGGATGGCTTTGGTCTCTTTGCTGTTGTGGGTACTCAACACACCGACCCGTTGTGTCTCGGTAGCAGTCCGCGTCCTATCGACGTTCGGGGACCGTGTTGCGTTCGCTGGATGCTCCGTGCCGGGCGAATTGAACGAAGTAGTCATTGGCGTCGCTCCGGTTGATGTCCGACATCGGGGTGCTTATTCTATATGCGAGTGTGTAACACAGTCACAACGGCTCTCCCAATTTAAGACGCGGGCCTCCACACGTACGGACAGATGAGCGCAGACCAGCCAGCGCCGTTCACGTTCGACGGCGGCCACGTTGCACCGGGTGAAACCGAAGAGTTTCGCTACACGGTGAGCGAGACCTATCTCGGCGATCCGATTCGGATCCCGGTCACGATTATCAACGGACCCCGTCCGGGGCCGACCGCATTTCTCTCGGCGGCCATTCACGGCGATGAACTCAACGGAATCGAAGTCGTGCGCCAGGTCGCACAGGAGTGGGACCACTCGGAGGTCTGTGGCACACTCGTGTGTCTCCCCGTCCTGAACGTTCAGGGGTTCGTCGCGCAGGAGCGGTATCTCCCGATCTACGAGCGCGATCTGAATCGGGCGTTCCCGGGGAAGCCAGACAGCACGAGTTCGAACCGGATCGCCTATCGGATCTATCGGAACTTCATCGAACCCTGTGATTTCGGCCTCGATTTTCACACCTCGACGCGTGGGCGGACGAATATGTTCCACGTCCGCGCAGATATGGACGACGAGGGGGCCGCTCGACTCGCTCGCGCCTTCGGAACGAATCTGATTATGTCTGGCGAGGGATCGCCGGGAATGCTACGCCGGGAGGCCACCACGGACGAGATTCCCACGGTCACCTTAGAGATGGGGGAAGCACACCGCTTCGAACGGGAGCTGATCGATCACGCGCTCGGTGGGGTGCGAAGCGTCTTCGCCGAATACGGCATCTACGAACAGGAGACCGTCCGGTGGCCGGGGTGGCGGACGATCATCGAAGGCTGGAGTGAGAAGACGTGGCTCCGCGCCGACGCCGGTGGTATCGTCGAGATGCACCACGAACGGGGTGATCTGGTTCACGAGGACGAGCAAATCTGCCGGATTACGAACCCGTTCAAATCGGACGCCACCGTCGTCGAAGCCCCGTTTACCGGTCTCGTCGTCGGCGTCCTGGAAAACCCCGTCGTCTACCCAGGGAATCCGCTCTGTCACTTCGTCAAAATCGAAGACGCACAGCGGCGAATTATCGAAGAATAGACCGACAAGTGAGACCACCGCTATCTCTCGACCGACGGGTCATATCTCGCCTGCGAGGTATCGTTGGACCGTCTCGGCGATCGCAGACTCGAATGCGCGCATCGACACTACGGGGTCGCCGTCGTGGTACAACGCGGGGTAGTGTTCTCGGGCGATGTCGGCGACGACCTGATCACGAACCGTCTCGACCGAGAGGGTGTCTCCGGCGCCCTCCAGACGAGCAACCGTGTCGGCGAGGCGGGTTTCCGTTGCGTACTGTGCTGCGAGTGCTTCGGCTGCCGGGTCATCGTGTGCTGATCCCGCTTCGCTCACATCGCCACGCCACGCCTGGGCACGGTTCCCACTCTTATCGCGAATGAGCGCACCGACCGCCCGGCCGTCGCGCCAGATTGACTGAGGGAACTCCTCGCCGTCCGTATACTGGCTGATGTCGGTGTGGGCAGCGGGTTGCTCCTTACCGAACGCAGGAAGCGTCGGGAGTCCGAGTCGATCGAACGCAGTCGTCGCCATATCCGGTGACAGATACTGCTCGCTCTCGTCGGTCCAGACGTCCGTGCCGAGGAACGCCGGAACCTCCTGCCACGGGTATGCGATGCCCTCGTTCCACGTGACGCGCCCGACGAACGTGATCGACTCCGGATCGTCGGTCGCCGTCCGCATCGCCTCGCGGTCGAGCGCACTGCAGACGTGCTGCGCGGCCCGGCGATACGGCGGTGGCAACGCGGCGGCGGTCGTGGCCGTCCCCGCCTGCGTGCCAAACTGAAGTGCGCCGCCAGCCGTCACCTGAAACCGGAGCCACCCGCCCGTGGGGAGTTCCTGGATCCAGAGGTGTCCTGTCAGACCGGGCGGCCGTGTCAACTCCGGTGTCTGTGGAACCGCCTGCATATCTTCAGCAGCAGTCGCTGGGGCGGTAAGCGTTCCGCTCGATTCCCTCGTCGAGGCTCAGAGGGACCCCGCCGTACTGGCCGGGATAGTTAGTCTGCACGTGGATATCAAACTCGCCAGTACTGCGACCTGAACTGGCGGTGCTGATCTGTTCAAAACTCTCAGTCAGTTGGTCAGCGCCCTGCCGGCCGTTTTGCAGCACAACCCCATACTGTCCCGGTTGGTCCGCGTCGATGTCGCGGTCGCAGCCCCCGTTTTGAGACTGGTACTGACGGTATCGAATCCGTCGAACGTCCGCCTGAGATTCGCCTGCATCTGCGTGAACGCGTCGATCATACGCCCCAGTTCGTCACGTCCACGTGTTCGTCGATGTCGGATCAAGATCCCCGTTGCTGGTCGCAATGGCCGCTTCCGATAGTTGAATCACGGAGGTGGTGAGAGGCCCTGCGACGGACAGTCCGATCACGACGGCGAGAATGAACGCACCGGCGGTGAGCCCGATAATCTCCATCTGTGCTGTCTGCGCTGTCCTATCGGCGATCTCGGCCTGCGATTCTCCGTCCGCTTGTACGGATTCCTCGATTGCACTGGCCTGTATCCCCGACCCGATAGAGCTATGTTTTCGACTCTCTGCTTCGCGAGTGTCGTGTCGCCCGACGCCCTCGTCTCGAAGAAGTAGTCTCCACGCGCGTTGTACTGCTCGTGTTGTGATCTGAGCGTCGTAACCCGTTCTTCGAGTAGTTCATTCGCGTCAGCGAATTGCTGCCGTGCCGTTCCGTCACCGGGTTGAGCGGCCTGTATCGCCCGTTGTTGCCGTTCGATGGCAATCGTCAGCTGCGTCGCCGAACCCATTTTCCCGCTGTCTGCTGCGATGAGATGGGCTTCCTCGTCGACGGTGGTAACTGACGTGTACCCAACCGCTCCAGTGACGACACCAAGCCACGAACAGAAATGCGATAACGAGTTTCGGCCGCAAATCCAGACTGTCGATTTTCAACCGTCCAAACATACTCTGATTACCGAAGATAATATAATAAATCGACCGGAGTAGAAGTGGACAAGTACCAGAATTTTATACGTAATTCGGTGGCAAAATCACAATTGAAACGTCAATAGATGCCTGCAACCTACAAGCTGATGTCCTGTGTGAGAACACACCTCTAACCAATATTGCACCTTCGGGAAACTATTGTCGGTCAGACCTGGTCATATTCTCATACGCTGGATCCGCAGGTGCTGGAAAAGCGATCCAGCAGTCGTCTGTCACAGTGAACGCTATCGGGAAGTTGCTCTCCGGACTGCCGCACCGAGGAGAAATGCGAGCGACCCGATGACGAGGGCTTCCACCACGAAGATCAACAGCCCTTCGAGTTGGAAGAAGTAGGCCGCTTGCTCCAACCGCGTCCGATAGGAGAGTCCAGTGAACGCGTAATCCGCTCGATAGCCGAGGAGGGCGGCAACGGAGACGAACCAAGCAGAGATCAATCCGCCGTCGTCGTACCCGACGAGGGCAGCGACGGTGAAGCCGACGAGTGCGGCGTCTCCTGGAATCCAGACGATTCCGCCGGAGACGGTAAACAACCCGGTGGCGTACGCAGCGAAGGTAAGCAGAAGGACGAAGACTGCGACTATGGGCCAGAGGACCCGCCGATACCATACGCGTTCTCGCCCAACGAGCCACGGTCGGCGTGACCAGACCATACGGGATGCAGTTGCACTGGCGGGTTAAGTGGCCGGAAGCCACAAACGACCATTGCACCGACCCTCGGGATGCCTCGAAACAGGATACGGTCCGACCGAGAGACGTTGCCGACGCTGTCGTCACTTGAAACAGTAGCCAAAGGCAGTTGTAGAATGGTGCATTCCTACGACAGTCAGGATCCCTGACAGAGCACCTCAGGTGGCGTTGTCCCGGCCCTCGGGGATACGCAATCTCGGAGTGAAATCGACGGGAGGGACGACTGCATTACGGGTTCGGGTCGTATTCCCGCGTCGCCGTCCAGTATGCGCCGATCCGGTCGACCAGTCGGTCAGGAGGTTCGGCAAATATCCGCTCACCGAGGGGTCGCCCTCGTCGATGTAGTTCCGACCGTCGTCCGCGGAGTATCGGATCTAGCGTTTCTCGGATCTCTTGGTCGAACAGTTCCTCGTCGTGCATCGCCATCGCGAACTCCGCGAGATCGTTCTCGTCACCGATGACGTCCGAGAGCCTTTTCAACTGTTCTCGGCGCTCTTTCATCGGTTCGACCCAGACACGGCGTAGGAGCCGGGAGTGATACCGGTGGTATTTGATCCGCTTTCGCCACTCGTGAAACCGCTCGAAGGTCGGATCTTCGTACGCTTCGGCCATCCGATTCCGACCGCGCTTGTACGACTTGCGGAGACCGCCGGCCACGGCGTCGTATCCGTCGGTCGCGATCGGGAGGTTCTCGATTCGCGATCGCCCTTCGACGAGGTCAGCTCGAACCCTCGTCAACAGCGTTTCCAGTTCCGCTTCGACCGCTATCGTATCCCGACGGGTCAGAAGCGCCTCTCTGATCTCGGTGAGTGTGGTCTCGTCGAGTGCGTCCTCGGCTTCGACTGCCGATTTCACGTGGTCGTCGAACGTTTCGATCATCGCCTGGGCATCTCGCACGTCTGACACTCGTCTCGCAGCGTCCCGATACTGGGCGTTCTCCTCGGAGTACGTCGGCAAGACGGGTCGAACGAGACGGAGTGCAGCGCGAACCTCTTTACACCGCTTCCGAACCTCGTGGACGGTCTCGTGGGGGTCCATATCGCCGTCGATATGACCGATCGCCGTCTCGACTTTCCCGTCGGCGATCCGCGTTATCTCCTTGGAGACAGGTTCAGTCGGCTGTATCGTGTACTCCATACGAATTCACTGTGATCGCAGTACTATGTAGCGTACATTGAAATTCTTTGTGACACTGGATCGGTCCAGTCGTCGAGATGCCCCTGGAGGTGATCCCAACTCGGTCAGCGCCGTCTGGGAGTATGTATAGTCATCGTTTGAGCCTTGCTGGACTTTTTCCTGATGGCACATCTACACGAAATCACGATGAACTCCCAGACGCTCTATCCAGTGCTATTGGGTACGTTTGACCTCGGATTGGCTGGAATCCTCGGTATGGTTGCCCCCGTGCTCGGGGTGATGATGGCCTTTGTTGGGTCTTTGGTGGTCGTGACGTTTGCGTTCCAACACCTGAGCGTCCCCTCCCGACTGTCGTCACTGCCGACGACAAGTGACGCGTAGCTGATATTCACTCGAGCGGTCTCGATCGAAGATCGCCTGAAAAGTGACTCACTTCCCTGGCGCGCTGCTCTTTCACTGATTAAAACGATTATGCGGCGGCATCGTTCTGACGACCGCACGGACTGCAGCACAGCGCCCGTGGTTCTGGTCAGTACACCCCTCGAAAACAACCGGTATGGTCTGTGTGGCTGACTCAGGTGCTGGACACCTCCCGCCTCACTCGTACTCGGACCGGAGCCGACGTCTGGCACCGTCCCGCGTTTTGAAGTACCGACGGTCGCCCTCAATCGTCCGGACCGCCCAGTCGTACGTGTCACTATCGGGCTGATACCAGTGCTCGGAGTGTCTATCGAAGACGGACTGGCCCCCTCCATCCGAGTGCGGTCGACTGTCGCTGTGATCCCCGCCATCGGGGTCCACGTTGGCCCCGGTCTCGGCCTCAGGTTCGGAGGGTTCGTCAGGGGCGTTTTCGGCCTCAGATTCCGAGCGTCCGTCGAACTCGATCCCGTCTTCGAGGTCGGAGCGCCCGTCAACCCCCGTTTCAGTCTCCGGGCCGACGGGCACGCCAGCCCCGGGGGGTGTCTTGATTTCGGTATCCGCCTCGGAGCGGGAGTCCCTCTCAGAGTCTGTCAGCGGCTCGATAAGTAGATCCGATTCGATGAGGTCCGTGTCGACGACCATCCCCGGTCCGTGGCCGCGGTCGCAGGCGGCTTCCGTTGCGTCCATCAGTATCTCCTGGGTATCCCGCATCGGTTCTCCGTCTGGGATCCGCTGTTGATAACTTCCGTCGGACTGCATCACCCACCGACGGCGATTGTCCGTGAGCGACACTTCGAGAATGAACCGGAGTTGCTCACGCAGTTCGACGTCCTCGATGGGCGTCACGGCCTCTACCCTGTTGTCGAGGTTTCGGGTCATCCAATCGGCGGACCCGATGTACCACTCGGGGGTGCCCGCGTTTTCGAAGTAGAATATCCGGGCGTGTTCGAGGAATCGCCCGACAATCGAGTGCACGCTGATGTTCTCACTCAGTCCGTCGATCCCGGGCCGAAGCCGACAGATGTCTCGGACGATGAGATCGATTTCGACCCCGACCATCGAGGCGCGGTAGAGTTCCTCGACCATCGCCGGGTCTTCGAGTCCGTTGATCTTTACCACGATCCGGGCCGGTCGGCCAGCACGGGCGTGTGCGGCCTCGCGTCGAATCATCTTGGTGAACCGCTCCCGCATCGTCACCGGAGCGATGAGGAGTTTCCGAAACCGGTCGTCGAGCGTCGGGCCGGTGAAGAAATTGAACACCTTCGTGAGATCGAGGCCGATGTCGCGGTTGACCGTCAGCAGTCCCAGATCCGAATAGCCCTTCGCAGTCTCGGAGTGATAGTTCCCCGTCCCGACGTGCGAGTAGAGTTTGACGCCGTCGGCCTCCTGCCGAACGACGAGCGCTGTTTTCGTGTGTGTCTTCAGGCCGACAGTTCCGTACGCGACGTGAATGCCCTCTTCTTCCAGTTGCCGAACCCACTCGAGATTGTTTTCTTCGTCGAACCGAGCCTTGAGTTCCACCATCACGGCCACCTGCTTGTCGTTGGCTGCCGCGTCGATGAGACTCTGGATGACCTTCGAGTCGCTGGCGGTCCGGTAGATGGCTGCCTTCACTGCCAGAACGCTTGGGTCGTTCGCCGCCGCATCGAGGAACCGCTGCACAGTTCCCTCGAACGAGTGATACGGATGGTGTACGAGAATGTCGCCGTGACGGATCTCGTCGAAGATGTCCACCTGGCCGTCTTGTGTGTCCCCTCTGGTCGCTCCCAGTCGAGGATGTGGCTGGGGCGTCCACGACGGCAGTTTGAGGTCCGGACGATCGGCGTCCACCAGTTCGAAGAAGTCCTCGAAGTCGATCGGACCCTCTCGGTGGAAGACCTCGCGGTCGTCCATATGGAGTTGGTTCTTGAGAATCGAAAGCGATTCTTCGGGCATATCCGCATCGACCTCTAACCGCACCACGGTCGCGAAGCGGCGCTGTTCGAGGACCTCCTCGACCATATCGATGAGATCCTCCGCAACTTCCTCGTCCCGGCGCACCTCGGCGTTCCGGGTCACTTTGAACTTCGACACGTCATGGACGTCGAGATCAGGGAGCAAGAGATCGAGATTGCGTTCGATGAGGTCTTCGATCAGCACGTGCTGATCGCTCTCTCCGGGCACTTCGATCAGTCTAGGTTGGTTCGGCGGGATTTTGATCCGCGTGAACGTCGACTCACCGGCCGCGTTGGACGAGAGCACCGCAAGCGACAGCGAGAGGTTCGAGATGAACGGGAACGGGTGTGCGGGGTCGAACGCGAGCGGCGTCAGGGTCGGGAGAATCGACTCCTCGAAGTACGTCCGCAGGCTGTCTTGTTTTCCTTTTGAGAGGTCCTCAGGAAGGCAGATCTCGATTCCGTCCGCCGCAAGCGTCGGCTTGAGAACCGTTTCCCAGTACTCCGACTGCTTGCGAAACAGTGGGCGCGCGGCATCGAGTACCTCGTCCCACTGTTCTTTCGGCGTCCGGCCGTCGGGCGTCGTCTCGCTCACGTCAGCGTTGATCTGCTGCTTGAGCCCGCCTACTCGCTTCATAAAGAACTCATCCGTGTTCTTGGTGAAATACGCCAGAAACCGGAGTCGCTCCAGCGGTGGGTTCCGCTCGTCCACTCCCTCCTGGAGTACGCGTTCTTGGAACGCGAGTTCCGAGAGTTCTCGGTTGAGATAGTACCGCTCCGCCGTGGGATCTCGTTCGCTCATTATATATCTATATGATTCGACAGTTCGGATGAGACCCGGGTTATCCGGTCTCCGATGGCTCCTGCAATCGGTCTCGGACGCGGTTGTCTGATCGCTCGTCCATACGTTCGGGATCCAGCGCGGGCTATCGGACCGAGACTCGACGACGGTATCACGACCGGCTCCATCCTCCGTCGGAATCGTCCCACCTGATACTCAGGGCAGTTGCGCCCCTGCATCTTCGTCGGAGACGGCCTCGGCCGGAAGCCCCATTGCAGTAGGCGACCGCCACGCTGCTTCGGGCAGTTCTTCCACGTCATCTTTCGGAAGTATAAGTTCGACCGCCTCTTCAATCACCCGGTACTTGTGGATTGCAGCCTTGCTCTCGTTGAGTTCGTGATCGAGGAGATGCGTCTTCGCAGTCGAGCGCAGCTGGTCCTCGGAGAGGTCCCATCGTGTTCCCGTCACCGCTCGCACGGCCTCACAGATTGGACAGTTGAGAAGCACGACTCGTGGCATACTCTCGTACAGGCGGGTGGAGTACAAGAATCCCAATCTATAGACGTATATGGCGGTATATAGCAATTTTGTCGGTATGTATCCTATGTAAAATCGAATACGTTTCACACCACTCGGGTCAGTGCAATCTGCGGACCCGACCCGACACACTCTCTTACCGACCCAGGGCAGCGGTCATTCCCGTCTCGGTTCCTCGTGAGGGGTCGGTGATACTTCGGAACTGAGACGGCCCTGGTCTGCGTCCGCTGCACTTTCGCTGGCTGAGCCGAGGTCCTCCGCCTCAGGGACGCGGATGCAACGCACGTCGTGTCCGTCGTGCGGTTCAAATTCGGGGAGCACTTCGGCGCACTCCTCAGTCGCAATCGGACACCGAGGATGGAACCGACACCCGGACGGCGGATCACTCGGTTCCGGAACGGTCCCGGGGAGGGTTATGTCGTTCTCTGTAGCGTGATGCGGATCCGGCACCGGGACGGCGGAAATCAACGCTTGCGTGTATGGGTGTTTCGGATCCGTGAACAGCGCGTCCGTGGACGCCTTCTCGATGATGTTGCCGAGGTACATCACCAAGACGTCGGTGGCGAAATGGCGGACAACGGAGAGGTCGTGAGTGACCATCACGTACGTCAGATCGTACTCGTCTTTGATATCGTCCAGCAGGGTGAGGATCTTCGACTGGACGCTCACGTCGAGGGCGCTGGTGGGTTCGTCCAGAAAGAGCAGCGTCGGGTTCAGACTGATCGCCCGGGCGATTGCCACCCGTTGCTGCTGGCCACCCGAGAGTTCGTGCGGATAGCGGCCGTAGTATCGCGGCCCGAGGCCGACGTCGTCTAAGAGACTGACGACCCGGGCGTCGATCTGCCGAGTCGTCGCGTCCGTGTGCAACTGCAACGGTTCGCTGATGATCTGTCCGATCGTGTTACGCGGATCCAGCGAGGACTCGGGATTCTGAAAGACGATCTGGATCTCGCTTTTGAGCGCCCGCTTCTCGCTACCCGTTCGCTCGCTGAACGGGGTCCCCTCGTATGAGATGGTTCCTTCTGTGGGCTCTTCGAGTCCGAGAAGCGTCTCCAGCAGTGTGCTTTTCCCGCATCCGGATTCACCGACGATGGCGTGCGTGTCACCGGAGTGGATGTCGACGTCGACGCCGTCGACTGCGCGCACCGTCCCCGTCTGTCGTCGGAGGATCCCCTCTTTGATCGGGTAGTGCTGCTTGACGTTCCTGGCTTTCAATAGTGGTTCGCTCTCCGTCGCGGCCGCGTTTGAGTGGATGGAGTCGCTCATTGATCCTCCGCGTCGTGCACCAGACACGAGGCCTGGTGATCCCGCCCCTCGAC
This sequence comes from Halobellus sp., assembly GCF_042218505.1. Lineage (NCBI taxonomy): Archaea > Methanobacteriati > Methanobacteriota > Halobacteria > Halobacteriales > Haloferacaceae > Halobellus > Halobellus sp. The sequence goes on along the minus strand of NZ_JBDGQZ010000013.1, from coordinate 61,538 downwards.
TTTTTCGGGCCGTGTCGTTTCACACCGCGTCTCTGCGTCGGGACACCGCGGGTGGAACGCACAACCACTCGGCGGGTCTCGCATATTCGGGACAGTCCCTTCGATCACCCGTAACTCTTCGTCCCCGCGCTCGATGTTCGGAATCGTCTGCAACAACTCCCGGGTGTACGGGTGCGCGGGACGATCGAAGATGTCGTAGACGCTCCCATATTCGATTACTTCGCCCGCGTAAATAACCGCGATTTTGTCACAGAATTCCGCGACGACACCAAGATTATGAGTAATCCAGAGAACTGAGAGGTTTTCCTCTTCGACGATGTTTTTGAAGATCTCCATCACCTTCTTTTGAACCGTGACGTCCAGTGCAGTAGTAGGTTCGTCGGCAATAATCAGGTCCGGATCAAAACCTAATGCCATCGCGATAGAAACTCGTTGCTTCATTCCACCTGACAGTTCGTGGGGGTAGCTATCCAGGATTCGCCTCGGATTCGGCATATCGACTCGCTCGAGGTACTCGATGGCGACTGACTCCGCCTCCGCATCGTCGAGATTACGGTTGTGGCCGATCGCCTCGATCATCTGACTTCGGATGGAGTAGACGGGGTCCAGTGACGTCGATGGATCCTGGAAAATCATCGTGATGTCGCGACCGCGGACGTTCTGCATCCCGGATTCCGAAAGCGACAGCAGGTCTCGCCCCTTAAGGGTGATCGACCCGTCGGCGATCCGACCAGGCGAATCGACCAGTCGGAGAATCGACTGCGCCGTGACTGACTTTCCACTCCCGGATTCGCCCACCAGTCCGACTCGTTCGCCTTCGTTGATCGTCAGATTCACCCCGCGGAGCGCGTTGACGGTCCCGGAGTTGGTGTCGAAATTAGTGTGTAGATCGTTGATTTCGAGCAGTGGCTGTGTCATCGTTTGTCCTCCAGTTTCGGATCGATCGTATCGCGGAGCCCCTCACCGAGGAAATTGAACGACATAATCACGAGCACGATTGCCAGTCCCGGGAACACCGAGATCCACCACGCCGACGTAATGAACTGCCGGCCCGTGGACAGCATAATTCCCCAAGAGGGAGTCGGTGGCTGCACGCCGAGCCCCAGGAACGACAGCGACGCTGCGACCGCGATAGCGTTCCCCATCTGGAGTGTGACGACGACGAACGCGGGGATGATCGCGTTCGGAACGAGGTGTTTGAAGATGATCTTTGTGTCACTCAATCCGATGGCCTCCGAGGCTTTAATGAAGTCGAGTTCCCGGAGGGACAGCACCTCGCCGCGGACGAGTCTGGCAAAGACGCCCCAGAACACCAGGCCGATGGCGACAAGCACCGTCGTGAGGTCCGGTTCGAGAATCGACGCCAGTGCGAGGCCCATAATGATCGCCGGAAACGCCCACGTCGTATCGATTGCCGTCCGGACGACTGCGTCGACCCACCCGCCGTAGTATCCAGCGAGCGCACCGAGAAGCGAGCCAATCACGAAAGCGATACCCATCGAGGTGACGGCGATCATCAGCGCGATTCGGGTGCCGAAGATGACGCGTGAGAGGATGTCTCGCCCTAAGCTGTCGGTCCCCATCGGATGCGCTATCGACGGTGCCGCTCGAACCGAAGTCGCAGAGATTGCTGTCGGGCTATACGGGGCGATCTGGGGCGCGAAGATGGCGACGATGGCGACACCAAACAGTAACGCTCCGCCGACAATCGAGAGCCGATGACTCGAGAGGTCCTTGATGAAGAACCAGGTTCGTTCGAGGCGAGACTCTGCGCTGCTGATTCGCTCTACCTCGTCGTCCCACTCTTCGAGTAGTCCGTCCCAGTCGATTTCGGTCTGCGTGCGTTCACTCATTGTCAGTCGTAGCGGATCCGCGGGTCGGCCAGACCGTACAGGAGGTCGGCGAGGAAGTTGCCGAGCATAATCGTCGTGACCAGAATCATCAGGATGGCGCGAACGACGGGGTAGTCACGTTTGAAGATGCTATCGACGAGCAAGTGGCCGACGCCGGGGCGGTTGAACACGATCTCGATCACCAGTCCGGACGCCAGAATGTATCCCAACCGGAGGCCGAACAGCGTGATAATCGGGATGAGCGCGTTGCGAAGCGCGTGCTTGAAGATGACGCTCCGCTCGGGGAGTCCGTGGGCCCGGGAGGCGGTGATGAACTTCTCGTTTAACGTCTCGATCATCGAAGACCGCATCACCCTGGTCTCGATCGCGCTACCCCGAAGCCCCAGGGCCACCGCTGGGAGGACGAGCAAGCCAACCGTCCCGTACCCGACGGCTGAGGCCCACCCCAGCTGTATCGAGAAGATCAGGATGAGGATGATCGCGAACCAGAAACTGGGGAAGGATATCGCCAGCAGCACGAAGCCCATCGAGAGGTAATCCCACGACGTGTGCTGCTTGACAGCGCCGATGATGCCGAACGGGATCGCAATGGCGTACGAGATGAACAGCGCCAGTGCGGAGAACCTGAGACTGATCGGGACGCGCAGAGCGATCATCTCGGTGACTGGGCGTCGCGTCGCAGCGGACAGTCCGAGATCACCCTGCAGCAGGTTCGCCATCCACGTCAAATACTGGATGTACAGCGGCTCATCGAGGCGCCACTTATTTCGCAATGCCGCGAGTTGTTCAGGACTCGCCCGGGGTGGTGCGAGCGTTGTGACAGGATCCCCCGGCGTGATCTGCACCAAAATGAACACGACTACCGATGCGATAAGTAGTTTGGGGACCAGTCCCAGCGTTCGCCTGACAATGTAGGATTGATAACTCATCGGTAGTCTGACAATTTACCACTCTTCGTTCACGACCGGCCACATTGGCGCCCCTTTGTAGTGCGGTTTCCAGTTCTGGACGTGGGAGCCCCAGGCGTCCGCCGCCTTGGGATACATCAGGTACACCATCGGGACCACGTTCTCGAGGAGGTACTTGTGGGCATCCTTGTACCGCTGGGTGCGTTCTTCGAGCGTCGTCGCGTTCTGTGCCCGATCAGTCAGTTCAGTCGCCCGGGGGAACTGTTGCCACGCGTTAGAGTTGAGATAGTACGAGTCCTCTGCGCTCTTGCTTGTCGCCCACCAGAGCTGGTCGGCGTTGCCCCAGTCGTAGAACGTCGACATCCCGGCGGCGAAGTTCCCGCTGCCGACGTCTTCTTTGAACGTCGAGGTGTCGGTCGTGCTGACCTCCATTTTGACGCCGATATCTTTCAACTGCTCTTTGATCAGGGTCGCGCGCCGCCGCGACAGTTCCGTATTCTGCGTCAGCAGGCTGAAACTCGCCTCGCGTCCGTTTTTGGTACTGACGCCGCCAGGGTTTACAGTCCAACCGTTCTCACTCATCACCGTCCGCGCCTGCTCGAGGTCGTAGGTGTAGTTGAACTCCTCGGGAATATCGTGTGCCTCGACAGACGGAACGAGGTAGTTCGGCGCGGGGTCGCCGACCCCATTGAAGACCACGTCGACGATCTGCTGTCGATCGATGCCGTATGAGATGCCCTTCCGCAGACTCAGGTCCTCTGCCAGCACTGGTGCCGTGCTGGTCTCCGGATTGAGGTTGAGCATAATAAAAATCTGCTCGGTACTCACCGGCGGCGTGCCGGTGTTGTACTGATCGCTCTCCTGGTAGTCCGGGAACTTCGAGTACGGGACGCCCGCGATCATCCCGTCGATGTCGCCGGCCTCGAACGCGGACGTCCGGGTGGCCGTCTCGGGATACGACTGGTACTCGAGCCGCTTCGGTCGGATGTCGCCCTCACCGCCGTACAGTTCCTCCTGCCACGGCTTGGGCCAGTCCCACTCTTCGTACCGCTCGAGTATCGCGTGGTCGGTATCGTGCTCGACCTCTTTGAACGGACCGGCGCTGACGACCTTACCACTCTGCCCGTACTGGTCGCCGTACTTTTCGACCGCTTCGCGACTGTGAATCTGTCCCCACGCGGATGCGAGATCCCAGAGGATGTAGGGATCCGGCGAACTGAACTGCACTCGAGCGCGATACGTGTCTTCAACCTCAACGCCATCGACGCTACTGACGATGTACGACGTGCCACCGCCGTTCGCGAGGAAGTCCGTGAGGTGCCACTTGACGTGTTCGGCGTCGAACTCTGAGCCGTCGTGAAAAACGACGTCGTCACGCAGGTCCATTACCAGTTCAGCGCCGTCATTCTCGAACGACCAGTCGGTCGCCAGATGTGGTTTAACAGCACCTTGCCGATCGAATGTGGTCAGCGTGCTAATAACTCGATAGTTGTGTGCACCGTCGTCTGCCGCCTTGCGGGTGTCCATTATCGATGGGACCGGTTCGGGAAGCCCGATCTTAACCGTTCCCCCGTCCCCGGTGTCAGTGCTGGTTTCACCACCGCTTCCGGTGTCTGTTGCAGTTTCGGTATCCAGACCCGTTGTTGCACCATCTTGACTGCTGCTACAGCCGGCGAGCCCAACGGCACCTAACAGTGCGCCTCTCCTGAGGAGTTTGCGTCGCCGCATAACGTATGCCATCTATGAACATAGAAATAAAAATGTTTCTACTACCGGAACCGCAAGCGGTTACTCACGCCTCCCGAGAGCTCGATTTCGTGCGCCGGAAACACTACAGATATGATGAGCGCCGCGTCGAGTCACGATGTTCAACTAGTATCAAACGTACGCTCCACGCGGCGGGCCACGTCGATTTATGAGTGTGATTTGATTCGTCGCCACCGCTTTGAAGCGCTGTATCACCGTGATCAGTGCACTAAGAACGCTCATCCACGGTCAATGAACTGTCGGCGGCTCTCTTGATCCGGTAATTCAGTCCCCGTAGTCGATGGCGACTGCCTTCACTTGTGTCATCGACTCCAGATGCCACCGACCCTTGTACTCGCCGCCGCTGCCGCTCTGCTTGAAGCCGCCAAACGGGAGTTGATGCTCCCAGAAGTTGTTCGTGCCGTTGACGACGACTCCCCCCGACTGGAGCCCGTCGATCACCCGGTGTGCATCCTGCAGGGATTCGGTGAACACGGCTGCCTGCAGGCCGTAGCGGGTGTCGTTGGCGACTGCCACTGCTTCCTCTCGGTCCGCGACGGAGATGAGCGGGGTGAGCGGTCCGAACGTCTCCTCGGTCGCCGCCTGCATCTCGGGCGCGACGTCCGCCAGCACCGTCGGTTCGATGTACCGATCGCCGATGGAGCCACCAGTGGTCACACGCGCCCCCGCCTCAACGGCCGCCGTGATCTGGCGCTCAGTCGTCTCCCTGATGTCGTCGTTGATCGGAGGCCCAACGTCAGTTTCCGCGTCGCGGGGATCACCGACGGTAAGTTCCTCTGTGCGCGCGGTGACTGCCGCCACCAACTCGTCGTAGATCGACTCGGTTGCGATTACGCGCTCGGTCCCCGAGCACGACTGCCCACAGTTGTAGTTGCTCCCGAGAACAATCGCGTCTGCTGCCCGCGACACGTCCGCGTCGTCCAGCACCAAGACCGGATCCTTCCCGCCGAGTTCGAGCAGACATTCGGCGCTTCGCTCTGCTGCGGTCGCCGCGATGCGCTGTCCGACCTCGGTGCTGCCGGTGAACGCCAGCAGTCGGACCGCCGGATGCCCACTCAGTGCCGCACCAACGGTACCCCCGGATCCGGGAATGAAATTGAATGCGCCGTCAGGAAGCGACGTTTCGGCGAACGCGCCCGCGATGTGAGTAGCCGTCAGCGCGGCCGCCGAAGCGGGGTTCCACGTAACCGGATTTCCCGTGACGAGCGCCGCCGACAGGTGGTCTGTCGGGATCTCGAACGGGTAGTTCCAGGGGGTGATGACCCCGGTCGGCCCGTAGGGCTCCCGCCGGGTGAAGTTGTGTCGGTCGTCGTACTGCGACCGCGTCACCTCACCGCAGAGCCGGACCGCATCGGCCGCGTACTCGCGGCCTGATCGGATGGCGCTCTCGACCTCCTCGCGGGCCTCGCTCGTTGTCTTTCCGACCTCCACGGTCATCGTGCTGACAATTTCGTCGGTCCGGTTCTCGATTGCATCCATCGCTGCGTTGATTGCCTCGGCCCGTCGATGCACGTTCATTTCGCGGAGTGTGTCCGAGGCGTCGACTGTCGCTTCGACGGCGTCGTCGACGTGGGCAGGGGTGCCGGCAGCGACCGTTTCGAGGGCACTTCCGTCGACCGGTGACGTCGGATTGATCTGCCCCGACTCCGGTTCGATCCACTCGTCGTTGATGTACAGGCGCCTCATCAGGGTGGAATGTGGTATACACTGTGATAAGTTTTTGTCGCCTCCTCGGAACGTTTTTCCCGACCCCGAGAGATCCGTCCAAAGGAACCGATGCCAGCCACGTCGTTCGTCATTGCACTGTCGCTCGTTTCGGGGGCGTTCTGGGGGGTGGGGCCCATCTTCTCGAAACTCGGGATGGAACGAGGTGGTCGGCCGACAAGAGCGACGCTCATCGTTCTCGTCGTCGGCGCGACGGTGTTCTGGGCCGCCCTGTTCGTTCAGGGGGCTGGCGAGGCGTCGGTAACCCGACTGCCCCCGGTGGACATCGCCGTCTTCGCTGTCTCGGGAATCATCGGAACCTCACTCGCGTGGCTGTCGTGGTTCAGGGGGATCAGACTGGTCGACGCGAGCGTCGGTAACGTCCTGTTTTACACGCAGCCACTCTTTGCGACGATTCTCGCAGCGGTTGTACTCGGAGAACAGTTGACCTCGGTGACCGGGGTGGGCGTCGTCCTGATCGTTCTTGGCGTCGGGTTGCTGTCGCTGTCTGGCGGCTCGGCCGTCCAGTTCCGGCTCTCGAAAGCGCTGTTGTTCCCGCTGGCGGCGGCGGTGTTCGCCGCCATCAGCAACGTAGTAAACCGCTTCGGGTTCCAGACGTCCACTGCGACGCCGCTTGAAGCCGCGGCGATCAACCTGACCAGCGCGTTGCCGTTTATTGTCGGCCACACCGTGAGCTACCATCGAGAGGCGCTGACGACACCGGACCGTTCTGACGTCTACTTCGTCTGCTCCGGTCTCGCCAACGCAGTCGCCGTCTTTGCGATGTTTACCGCGCTCGCGAACGGTCCGGTCGTGATCGTCGCACCGCTCGTGAGCACGTCACCGCTTTTCACGACGGCCCTGGCGTTCGTCTTCCTAACCGACGTCGAGACCGTAACCGCGCGAACCGTCGTCAGCGCGGTGCTGACTGTCGTCGGCGCAGCGATAACCGCGCTGTGAGTCTTCCGGGGTATCGTTATTATCGTTCGGCCGGAATATGGTGGCAATGACAGAAGACGATCCTCCGCGACCGGCGAATCTGCCCCCTGGATTCGACGAGGACGCCCCGTACGACGATGCCGACCTCGACGCATTCCCAGAGTGGTGGCGACGCAACGTCGAGGAGTTTCAGAGCCACGAGATGCGCCCGTACCGCCCGCCCCGGTTCGCCGATGGGACGGTCACAACGGAACTCATCGAGCGGTTGGAATCGACACACGGGGTCGATATCCGGATTCGGGCGGTCGATCCGCAGGACGGCGGTACCTGGAAGATTCTCGTGGATGGCGAGGCGACCGAATCAGTAGAACGAACGCGGACTGAAGCAGGCAACACGCGCTACGAAATCACCGCGACAGCGTTCGAGGCCGCCGTCGTCGACGCCGCCTCCGAGTGATTGCCCCTCAGAGCCCATAAACGCGCGCTGTGTTCTCAGCCATCACGGCTTCGAGTTCCTCCGCGGTGACCGTCTCCGCCAGCCGATCGACGACCGACTCGGGCAGGTCGGTGACTCCGTGCGGGAGGTCCGACCCGAACAGGACGTTCTCGGGACCGATCATATTCACCATCGCCGCGAACTGCGGGTCCCCTCCGGCGGGCTGATTCATCGGCTGCGTCGTCCAGTAGAAGGACTCTGAGAGGTAGGCGCTCGGGAGTTGTGAGAGCGCGGGGATCTCGTATCCGAGTTCGAGGTAGTGATCATCGAGTCGGTGCGTAAAGAACGGGACGAACCCGATCCCCGCTCCCTGGACGACGAAGTCGACGTCGTACCGTTCGGGAATCCCCTCGAAGAGAACCGAGGTGAGGTTGCGCATCTGGACGAAGCCGTGCTGATAGACGAAGTCCTCCGGGAAGGACTGCGCCCACCAGTACTGCTGTCCGAAACTCTTGTTTCCGACCGTCGATTTCATCGCAATCGGGAGGCCGTTGGATTCGGCCGCGTCGTACAGCGGTTCGTACTGGCGATGGCCCGGCGGCGGCAGGAGGCCGCTTGCGGGCAGTTGGATTCCGACGATGTCGTCTTCACCGGCGACTCTGTCGATCTCTTCGGCCGCCCGTTCCGGATGCTGCGGTGCCACAACGGCGTTCCCGACGAGGTTCGGACAGTCGTCGAGTTCCGAGAGCAACCAGTCGTTGTACGCACTCGCCAGCGCGACTGCGAAGCGGTCGTTGTTCACTTCGGCGAGGCCGAGGTTCAGCGTGGGGTTGACCACGCCGGTATCGATACCGGCCTCGCTAGCCCGGTCAGCGACCTCAGCGGCCCCGATAGTCTCGTCCACGTCGTCGTCAGCGACGGGATCGCCGTCGCCGTCGGTTCGTTTGTACTCGTAGAGCGGGTAACTGGACGGTCCGGCGTAGATCATATCGTGCCGCAGTTCGGTGAGTGAGATAACGCGGCGGGCGCCGGAAGACTCGTCCATATGGTTCAACAGCGCTTCGGGCGTCTCCTGTACCTGCGCGTCAGCATCGGCAATCCGATCGAGGTCCTCGACGCTCCCGAGTCGATCCGCTTTGGGAACCTGCAGGGCGTTGTCCAACATAGTACCGCGTTGCCATCCGGGCCACATAATAGTACCGCGGGACGGACTGTCCCGTATCGATTCGGTGGATAGCAGACACTATGACGTCGGAGGGGGAAGTTCGGCGGCTATCGTCGGGTATTGCGGCTAGTCACCGAACGGCGTAGACGATGCCGTTCTCGACCACGGCGTCGTACGTCGGGACGGCGTAGCGCTCGTCTTTGGGGCTTTGGCCGGTTTCGATGTCGAACATCCACCCGTGCCAGGGGCAGACGATGTACCGCTCTTCGTCGTCGTACACCCAGTCCCAGCCGTCCTCGTCCGTGGAGATACTCCCGCTGAGCGCCCCTTCACACAGCGGGCCAGCCTGGTGAATACAGTAGTTTGCGAGCGCGTAGTATTCGTTCTCGTGTCGGAACACGGCGATCTCCTGCCCTTCGACTTCGGCGATCACCCGTGACCCGTTCCCATCGAACTCGTCGACGTCAGCGATTGCGTATCGATCGGTCATTCGATGTCGTACACCTCGACCGCGTTTTCACCCATCATTGCAGCCACCTCGTCGGCGCTGAAGTACGCACGGACTCGGTCGAACAGTTCCTCGGGCGTGTCGAAATCGGGATGCGGCGCGTCCGCGGCGAACAGCAGATTCTCCGGGCCGACGAGTTCGACGAGCCACGCCAGATGCCGTGGCGTCTCGGCCGTATGCCCGAGCGGTTGCGTACACCAGTAGCACGTGTCGGAGACGTACTCGCTCGGCGGTGCCGAGAGCGCCGGTACCTCCGAGGGGAACTCGTGATAGGCCGTGTCCAGACGACTGATGAGATACGGAACGTAGCCGATTCCCGCCTCCTGAAACACGAACGTCAGATCCGGGAACCGCTCGGGGACCCCGTTCAGCAGGATCGACGTGGCGTTCGCAATGTGGGCGAACGGGTGTTGGGTGACGTGATCCTCGGCGTACGTCTCGGCCCAGTAGGACTGTTCCGGGAACGGCTTCATTCCCGCGCCGCTTGTGTGCATACTGATCGGCAGGCCGTTCGCTTCGGCCGCCTCGTAGATCGGGTCGTAGGAGACGTGACCGGCGGGGGGAACGAGCGCCGTCCCGAGGAGTTGGACCCCGGCGATATCGTCTTCGTCAGCCAGTCGGTCGATCTCCTCCGCAGAGCGGTGCGGATCTTGGGGTGCGACGATGAGGTTCCCCATCATATTGTCGTAATCGTCCAGTTCCGAGACGAGCCAGTCGTTGTAGCCCTGCATAATCGCGACGGCGTAGTCGCGCTCCCGAACGAAATTCAGATTGAGAATCAACGTCGGATTCACGACGGCCTTGTTGACGCCGATTCGCTCTGTCACCGCCGCCGTATCTTCCAGACCGGCGTCCTCGTAGAGCCCGGTGCTCCCGTCGTCCCGCTCTTTCATATCCTCGTAGAGGTACGTCGGCGTCGGGGAGTGATAGAGGTTCATCTCGCTCCCCGGTGCGGGCGACTGCTCGAAGAACCGCTCGAAGCGCTCGTGTCCGTCGTCGAGGTGAGATCGGATGTCGTCCCAGGAGGCCTGGGCGTGGGCGTCGGCGTCGACGATGGTTTCGAGTTCGTCGAGCGACGTCAGAGACTGCTGTTTGAGATTCTGTGTCATTGTAATAGTGTTTGCGAATCCGAATAAAAAGTGTTGCGACCAACCGACGCTTCCGGCGGCAGGGCCCGCATCCAGTTGACGAATCGGATTCGAGACTGCCCAGTCGGATCAGACTATTTTTATCAGTGGAGCACAGGCTGTTGATTGCTGTTGACAACAACCATGCAATCAGAACACACGACAGGAGCCACATTGCTCTTGGACGCGCTGGAGTCGTACGGCGTCACCCACCTCTTCGGGAATCCCGGAACAACGGAATTACCCATTATGCGTGCGGTCGCCGACTCAAATCTCGCGTACGTGCTCGGGTTACACGAAGACATCGCGGTCGGGATGGCGGGTGGATACGCGAGTGCGCGACGGTATCAGGCCCACCACGATCAGTCGATTACGCCGCTCGGGGTGGTGAACCTCCACGTCGCGCCGGGACTGGCGCACGGGCTCGGTAACGTCCAGAACGCGTCGTGGTCCGGCGCGCCGCTTCTCGTCACTGCGGGCAACCACAGTACCGACTTCCAGCACGAGGAACCGATTCTCTCGGGCGAACTCGCCGGGATGGTCGACGAATACTGCAAACTGAGCGCCGAGATCAGCGACGTCTCGAACGTGCCGACGATGGTCAGACGCGCGGTCAAAACGGCGTTGACGCCACCGACGGGGCCGGTGTTCCTCGGACTGCCGATGGACGTGATGAGCGCCGAGACGAGGGACACACCCGAGCGGTTGGGCGCGATCCCCGCCCCCGGACGCGGCGACAAATCACAGATCGACGCCGCGGCGACAGCGCTGGAGAGCGGCGACGATCCGGTGATCGTTCTCGGCGACAGGGTGGCGCGAGCGGGGCCAGGCGCTATTGAGGCGGCCGTGCGCCTGGCCGAGGCGACCGGATCCGCGGTGTACAGTGAAATGAACACTTGCGAGGTGAACTTCCCACCCGACCACGAGCAGTGGGTCTCGTATCTCACCCCGGATCCAGATATGGGACGTGCGGCGTTCGACGCCGACAGTCTGGTCTTCGTGGGATGCACGTCGAACACGCCGTACATTCCGTACGACGAACCGTACGTGCCGTCGGAGGCGACCATCGTGGGCATCGACGTTGACGACGCCGACATCGCGAAGAACGACCCCGCAGACGTCGTCGTCATCGGAAATCTGGAGTCGGTGATGCGGGAGATTGCCGATTCGGTGGAGGTGTCCGAGCAACGCCGACGAAGCCGAAGGCAGGACATCTCTGACCGGCGCTCGGAGGCGGCCTCGTTCCTCGGTGTCGCGGCCGAGACTCCGTCTGATGGGAACATCTCGAAAGAACTCCTGGCGGAGTACATCGCCGACGTCGCTCCGGACGGGTTCCTGGTCAACGAGAGCAACACCAGCAAGTTCGCGCTACTCTCTCGGTTCCAACCCGGTCCTGAGCAGTTCCTCTCGAACAAGAACGGCGGTTTGGGGTACAGTCTCCCCGCAACGGTTGGAGCGGCGGTCGCACACAGGGAGGACGGCGACGACCGCCCCATCGTCGGCTTCATCGGCGACGGGTCGTACCTCTACTACCCGCAGTCGCTCTACAGCGCGGCGCGGTACGACCTCGATCTGACGGTCGTGGTTCCAAACAACCGGAACTACCGGATTCTGAAAGACGGGATGCTCGACATCTACGGCGGGGTGGACGATGACTACGAGTACGTCGGGATGGACTTCGACACCGCTGTCGACCTAGCAGCGAACGCGGAAAGCCACGGCGCGAGCGGTTACCGTGCCGAGGGCGCGGCCGACCTGTCGGAGACGCTCTCCGCCGCTGTCGACGCCGACGATCCGGCCGTGGTCGATGTCCCCGTCCGCGACTGAAACGGGACTGGGCCACTGTTGCCTGGATTAGCGAGGATTTTGACCAAAGAAGTATGTAGCCTTCTGTTGAGTGTTCAGGTGATGGCTCCAGAGACACCTGTTCGAATCGTCCATATCGACCCGGACGGCTTCGAAGACGTAACGATCGAACGATCGACGCTGGCGACAGAACTCGGCTCAATCGACTTCGAGACCGTCGATACGGGTGGTGAGTCGATTGCCGACGACGTCGAGGCGGCCGACATCATTCTCACACACTACGCCGCAGTTCCGGCCTCTGCGATGGACGCGACGGGATGTTCCGTCGTCACGTGCTACGCTACCGGCGTCGACAACGTCGACATCGAGGCGGCCACAGAGCGTGGAATCCCCGTGACGAACGTTCCGAAGTACTGCGACGAAGAGGTCGGCGAGCACATCGTGACGCTGGCGCTGGCGCTGCGCCGCGGCCTGCCGCAGTTCGAGAACCACACCGCCGACGGCGGGTGGGACTGGCGAGCGGCCGACGCGGTCCGGACGGCAACGACCCAGACGCTCGGATTCTTCGCTTTCGGACGGAAGGCCCGCGTCGCGGCAACGAAAGCTGGGGCTTTCGGATTCGACATCGTCGCGCACGATCCGTACCTCTCGGCCGATGAGATCCGGGATTTCGGGGCGGAACCGGTCTCGTTTGAAGACCTCGTCGAGAACTCGGACGTGCTCTCGCTGAACGCCCCGCTGACGCCCGAGACCGAAGCGCGATTTGACGCCTCGGTGTTCGATCGAATGCCCAGGGGATCGATCCTGATCAACACGGCGCGGGGGAAACTGGTCGACGAAGCGGCGCTCGTAGACGCCCTCGACAACGGACCGCTCGCTGGGGCCGGCCTCGACGTGCTCGCGACCGAACCGCCTGAACCGGACAACCCGTTGCTTCATCACCCCGATACGATCGTGACGCCACACGCGGCGTGGTACTCGCCGGGGGCGGTCGAGCGGGTTCGACGGCGCGGGTCGCAGATTGCTGCCGCTGCGTACGAGGGCGAGGCGGTCGATGGCGTCGTGAACCCGGACGCGTTCGACGCCGCGTGAGTTCCCAGCGACGGCAGCCTCACCCGGCCGTCCCATACCTATATTTGCGTCCAGACCCTCGGTTTCACCTATGAGGTTGTCCGATGCGGAGTCCGAACTCCGGGAACGAGCCGCGACGTTCGCGGACGAGCACGTCGAGCCGGCGGCGGTCGAACACGAACGAAATGAGAAACACCCAACAGATATCGTCAGAGCGGCCGCCAGAGAGGGGCTGACAACGACGTCGCTCCCGGCAGAGTACGGCGGTGGTGGGCTGGGGATCACTGGAAGCCTGCTCGTGCGCGAAGAACTGTACGCAGCGGACCCCGGGATTGCCGAGGCGATTACGGGATCGATGTTCGGGTGCGAGATTATTGCGGACGATGGAACCGAAGCGCAGGCCGAGCGGTGGGTTCGACCGGTGACGAACGGCGAGGTGATCACGGGCGCGGCGATGACCGAGCCGCGTGGTGGATCCGACTTCGCAAACATCCAGACACGGGCCAGGCGGGACGGCGACGAGTACGTCCTCGATGGTGAGAAGATCTTCATCGGGAACGGCCACATCGCCGACGCCGTCCTCGTATTCGCTCGGACCAGCGATCCCGACCCGCCGCACCGTGGGATCTCCTCGTTTATCGTCGAGGCCGGAACCGACGGCTTCCATCGCGAACCGGTCGAGGGGTATGTGGGTCCGGGAGCGATGGCGCTCGGAGAACTCACGCTCGACGGGGCGCGGGTCCCCGTCGAAGCGCGCGTCGGTGAGGAAGGAGAGGGCTTCTATCAGGCGATGCGGACGATGAACGGGAGCCGCCTCGAAATCGCTGCGAGTTCCATCGGGGCCGCGCGTGGGGCGCTCGATCACACCATCGAGTACATCTCCGAACGCGAGACGTTCGGCAAGCCGGTCAAGGACCGCCAGGCCGTCCGCCACCGTATCGCTAACTACGAGGCCCGACTCGAAGCACTCCGGACGTTCACCTACAAGACGGCGCGGGATCTCGAAGAGAACGTCGAACTCGCCGAGGAGCCAGCGATGGCGAAACTGCTGGCTGCGCAGTTGGCCGAGGAGGTGGCGAGCGACGCGATCCAGTTACACGGCGGCTACGGCCTCATCGACGAGTACCGCGTCGAAGAGTACCTCCGCTGGTCGAAGATCGCACAGATCTACGACGGGACGAACGAAGTAATGCGGAGCATCATCGCCGAATCCGTGCTCGACGAATAGGGTGCGCCCGTCTTTCAGCCCGTTTTTTTGCGACGCTAAATCGAGACACTGCCGTCGTGAACGTCCGAGTGGCCCTCGAACCGACTGATGGAGACCGAATCGTAGTGCTGCGTCGGGTCGCCTTGGAGAATCTGCCGGCTCAGAACGTGTCCGACCGCCGGTGCGTGCTGAATTCCTGTCGCATTGTACGTCGCGACAAAAAGCCCCTCGACATCCGTCCAACCCACGATCGGATTCCCGTCGGGCGTCAAACTCCGCAGGCCGACCCACTGATCGCTGACTGTGGGATCGTCGAGGCCGTGAACGAGTCGCCCAACCGCATCCAGGATCTCCTGACGAAGCTGATTCGGGACCGCTTCGGGGATCTTCGGATCCGCCACGTCGGCAGCGGCGTCGTCGTAGTCGCCCTGATAGTGACCGGCGAAGAGTTGATGCTCGCCGTGCGGTCGGAGGTAGACTCCCGACTCGTGATGTGTGAGGCTGGGGTGTCGGTTCCCGGTCGGTCTGTCGAGCAGCACCCCCGGGGCGAAACTGTGGCGGACCGGAAGATCGACACCGACTGACTGGGCAAGCGTCGGGTTCCACGGGCCTGCGGCCAGCACCAGTTGATTCACCGGTGTGCGACCGCGATCGGTCTGAACTGCCTCGATAGATCCCGTGGCGTCGCGTTCGAGTTCGTGGACGCTCGCGTTCGTCCGGAATACCGCTCCGGCGTCCCGAGCGCGTTCCACGAACGTTGCAGCCAGCGAGGCCGGCGTCACGTACCCGTAGTTCGGCCAGAACCACGCAGCGGTGAAGTTATCGAGTCGGAAGTCCGGAATGAGCAGCGACGCATCCAGTTCTTTGCCGTCATAGAACTTGGTGAATGCCGAGTTGGGGCCCTCGTCGTCTGCCCCGAGCGACCGGTGCCGGCCGCGGAGTGCCGCACGTCCATCAGCCGTCGTCGCGACGGTGAGTCCCCCGAGCATTCGGTGTTGCACGTCGACGTCGGCTTCTCGAATCACCTCGTTATAGAGACGGATACTGCGTTTCAGGAGCGCCCTGTGTGCCTCCGTGTGGCTGGCCCGAACGCCGACGTATCCTGCTGACTTCGCGGTCGTTTCGGCGGCCACCTCGTCGCGTTCGAACACGACGACCCGGCGGTCGGATCGCTGCGAGAGAAAGTACGCCGTGCAAGCCCCAGTGATTCCCGCACCCACGATACCGATCGTCTCACCCGTCATACTCTCTCTCCTCGGTCACGGACTCGACTACGTCTTGGAGAATGTCCATTCCGACACGCGCCTGCTCGTCGGTGAGGACAAGCGGCGGGAGCAGTCTGAGGACGTGGCCCTCGATGCCGGCCGTCCAGACGACCAGCCCGCGCTGCAGACACTGTGTCTGGATCGACCCGACTACCTCCGGGAGTGGAGCGCCCTCGCTGTCACAGAACTCGGCCCCGATAAGCAGTCCCCGTCCCCGCACGTCGACGAGGCTGTGGCACTGCTGCTGCAGTTCTCGAAGGCGGTCCTGGAGGTACGACCCCGTCCGTGTCGCCCGATCGAGGAGGTCGTACTCGTCGATGTACTCGATCGCGCGGGTCCCCGCCACCATCGCCGGGACGTGTCCGCGGAACGTCCCCGCGTGTGCGCTCGGCCCCCAGGTGTCCAGTTCTTCCCGGTAGATGGTCGCCGACAGCGGCAATCCGACCCCGCCGATGGCTTTGCCCACCGTCATCGCATCCGGGGTGATCCCGGCGTGATCGCTGGCGAACCACTCGCCGGTCCGACCCATCCCGGTCTGGATCTCGTCGACGATCATAAGCACGTCGTGCGCGGCGGTGATTTCAGCCATTTCCGTCAGGAACCCCTCGGGAGGGACGATGACGCCACCGGATCCCTGGATGGGTTCGACCCAGATCCCCGCAGGCGGTTCGTCGAGACCGCCCGCCCGGCCGCTGAGGACGGCCCGAACCTCCGCTAGTGTAGCCTCGAGAGCTTCCTCCGGTGTCTCGTGGTTCTGCGGATTTGGATACGGAACGTGCGCGACGTCCGGGAGCAGCGGGGTGAAGTCGCTTTTGTACGAGGACCACCCCGAGAGACTGAGCGCTCCCATCGTTCCACCGTGATAGCCACGGTCGAAGCCCACGATCCCGCTTCGCCCCGTGTTGTACTTCGCCAGTTTGATCGACGCCTCGATGGCGTTGGTGCCCGTCGGGCCGCCGAAGGCGATCCGATTGTTGTCGGGCAGCGTTCCCGGCGCGATCGAATTCAGCGCGTCAAGGAACTCTATGCGGGCCTCGGTCGGAAAGTCGATCGTGTGTGCGATTGCATCCAGTTGCTCTTTCGCGGTTTCGACGACGTATGGGTTCGAGTGTCCGACGTTCGCGACGCCGATTCCCGCCGAGAAGTCGAGATAGACGTTGCCGTCGACGTCTTCGATTGTCGCACCTTGCGCCGAGTCGATTGCAATCGGCAACGACAGTGGATACGCGACAGTATTCGCCTCGGTGACCGCCTGTTTGTCGAGGAGGTCGCCGGACCGTGGACCGGGAATCGGTCCGGACAGATTGGGACGCTGAGACAAATGAAGCTCCTCAGGCGGAGGTGCGATTGGCATATGCACACACAGCAGCGCGAACCAGTAAATGATTGCGGCGAAATCACGGCCGAAACGGCGCTGTGACAACTGGTGAAGTTTTAGGTGGCTGTGGGCAGCAGGTTCAATCCGATATGGCGACGGATTACAGCGATCAGTTCGAAACGATCCGATGCCGGTTCAATGACGAGACCGGCATCGGTCGCATTGTCATCGACCGCCCTGACTCGTTGAACGCGATGTCGACGCGGACCCTCGAGGAACTCCCAACGGCGATCGAAACCTTCGATCAGGTCGACCGGGAGGCGGGTGGGATTTCGGTTCGCTGCGTCGTCATCTCCGGCGCCGGGGACGAGGCCTTCTCCGTCGGTGTCGACGTCGACGAGATCGGCGACGAACAGTACCCGTTCACCGCCTCGTCGTTCCGGGAGGCGCTGTTCAGCGTCGAATCGTTCGGGGCACCAGTGATCGCCGAAATCGACGGATACTGCGTCGGCGGCGGCCTCGAACTGGCCTTGATGTGTGATTTCCGGATTGCCAGCGACGACAGCGAACTTGGGTTTCCCGAGGTAGACCTGGGCATCTTCCCTTCCGGCGTCGGGACGACACAGCGGCTTCCGCTGCTCGTCGGGCCGAGTCGAGCCAAGGAACTGTGTATGACGGGGGCGTTCCTGTCCGGGGCCGAGGCCGCAACGGAAGGGCTTGTCAATGAATCCCATCCGGCCGAGGCGCTCTCCGACGCCGTAGATGCCTTCGCAGGCGAACTCGCTGGGAAGCCGCCGCTCGCGCTCCGAGCGATCAAGGATACCATCAACCAGTCGCGCAACGTCGGTCTCCGCGACGGGATCGAATACGAGTACCAAGCGTATCTTCCGCTCTTGGATACCGATGATTACGAAGAAGGTGCCGCGGCTTTCTCCGACGATCGAGACCCCGAGTGGCAGGGGAAGTGAGGGCGACCGCCTGCCGACGGCAATCGGCAGTTATCGACGGCAGAACCGAGTTTGGGGAGGTACAGCGTGAACCTCGCAACTGGGCGCTCCGTTCTCTTGTCTTCCTGATGCACCCGAACACTAATCACCTCCCGCTCGTACCATTGAGTGGTGACTGAGACGGCCATATGAGCGGTCGTGCAGTTACCGGAGGATACGAACCACCAATGAGTACGAGCTCGGACGCTACGGCCTACATTGCAGGCGTTTTTGAACATCCCACACGAGAGGCACCGGAGAAGTCCATCCCACAGTTACACGCGGAGGTCGCCGCTGGCGCGCTCGACGACGCCGGGCTTGCGCCGGACGACGTGAACGGGTATCTCACAGCGGGTGAGAACTACCAGGTCGGTCGCTATCCACCGCTGGCGATGGCCGATTACCTCGGCCTCGACGTATCGTACTTCGACTCGACCGACGACGGCGGGTCGGCCTACGTGAACCACGTCGGGGAGGCCGCGAGTGCAATCGCCGACGGCAAGTGTGACGTCGCCTTGGTCACGCTCGCGGGGCGGATGCGGACCGACGACCGATCCCATCCGGAGCACGACGAGATGATTCTGCAGGAGAATTTCGAGTCGGTCTACGGGGCCGAGACGCTGCCCCAGTACGCGCTCGCCGCCCGGCGACATATGTACGAGTACGGGACCACATCCGAACAACTCGCCGAGATTCGGGTCGCAGCGTCGCAGCACGCCCAGCACAACGAGTACGCACTGTATCAGGACCCGGTAACCGTCGAGGAGGTCGTCGACTCCCGGATGGTGAGTGATCCACTCCACCTGCTGGATTGCTGTGTCATCTCCGATGGCGCCGGGGCGTTCGTCGTCGTATCGGACGCAGTGCGACAACAACTTGACCGCGAGTGTGCGGAAATTCTCGGACACGCCGCGGCGGTCAACCACCACGACGCTGGCCGGATCGACCTCACCGAGACCGCCGCACGGAAGTCCGGTCCCCGGGCCCTCTCGCGAGCGCGCGTCGATCACGACGACGTCGATTACGTCTCGATATACGACTCGTTCACCATCACCGTGCTCCAGACGCTCGAAGACTTGGGCTTCTGCGAGAAAGGTCGCGGTGGTGAATTCGTCGAAGGAGGGACTCTTCAGGCGCCACACGGCGAACTCCCGTTCAATACGGATGGCGGTGGGCTCTGTTCGAACCACCCCGACCGCGGCGGGATGACGAAGGTGATCGAGGCGGTCCGACAGGTGCGGGGGGAGGCCAACGAGCCAGTACAGGTGCCTGACGCCTCCGTCGCCCTCGCGCACGGGACGGGCGGCTATCTGGGTACGAGACACGCGGGTTCGACGGCCGTACTCGGGAGGGTCGATCGATGATCTGGGAGCCTCGACCGGTGCCGGCTGTCACCCCCGAGACGGCACCTTACTGGGAGGCGGCGGCGGACGAGACCTTGTTACTCCGACGATGCACTGCCTGCGAACTCACGTTCTACTACCCACGGGCGCGGTGTCCGGACTGTCTGGGCGACGACGTCGAGTGGACTGAAGCCAATGGAACAGGGACGGTGTACGCACATACCTCGACGAACGTCGCCGCGTGGCCGGAGGACGACCTCCCGCTCGTGCTCGCGTACGTCGAACTCACCGAAGGACCGCGGATGCTCACTACTCTCGCGGAATGCGATGCGGACGCAATCGAAATCGGCACCGACGTCGAAGTATCGTTTATCCCGACCGAGAGCGACGACGTGTCGATTCCGGTGTTCGAACCGACCGACGACTAGTCGCTCTGGCGGTGGGTTCGATTGCCTCCGCTGGATCCCACTGCGACACACGACGCACGCGACGGCCAACGGGTCAGTTTTGAACGTTCGGGATGCTCGGCTTCGATGTCCGCTTGGTCTCGTAGCCGTCGGTGAGGTTCTCCCAAGCGTCGGCAATCTGCTCGGGCGTCCAGCCGCCCGTTTTGGTGTCTGCTGGGACTTCCTTGATGATCTTCCGCACGCGGTCCGGGTCGGTGATGAACGACAGTTCGCCCGATCCCATACCGACTGTGCAGCCGGTGATGTCCGTCGCCGCCTCGCTTGCCAGGAATGCTGGGAGCGGTGCCACGAGTTGTGGGCCGTGCGTCTCGTCGGTCATCCCGTCCGGTTGGTACTCCTCTGGAATCGATTTGTACATTCGCGTGTACGCTTCGGGCCAGAGACTGTTTACCCGCACGTTGTATCGCTCCAGTTCCTGTGCGCAGTTCCGAACGAGACCCAAGACGCCAGCTTTCGCGGCGGCGTAGTTCGGCTGACCAGCCCAGCCAATCGCGGCGGAACTGGACACGCCGAGGAACGACCGCTGGCGCTCGAACTCCTCTTCCTCGTAGCGCGACTTCCACTGCTGTGCGGCGTTCCGGAGCAGCGAGAAGTGCCCCTTCAGGTGGACGTCGATCACTGCGTCCCACTCTTCCTCGCTCATATTGAAGATCATCCGGTCGCGGAGGATGCCGGCGAAGTTGGTGATGCTGTGGACGGCTCCGTACTCGTCGACGGTATCCTGGATCAACTGGTCGGTGTACTCCAGATCGGTGATATCGCCGTAGTGGGTCATCGCCTCTCCACCGGCGTCGACGATCTCGTCGACCGTCTCTTGAGCCGGTTCCACGTCCTGACCCTCGCCCGAGAGGTCGGCACCAAGGTCGTTGACGACAACCGCTGCTCCCTCGTCGGCCATCAGTTTCGCCGTCTCCTCGCCGATACCCCGACCTGCTCCTGCGACGATGCAGACCGTATCTTCTAACATTCCGTCTATGACATACTCTGCCCGGCGAATAAGTTTTTCCCACAGTGCGGAACACTACCGAGTCTGCCGGCTCAGCCGCCGAATTTGATCCCGAACTGCAGCGGCTTCGGAACGAGTTCCTGTCGTTCGAGTTTCCCGTTCTGATTCCGCGGGAGTTCGTTGACGACCCGAAAGATGTCCGGGACTTTATACTCCGCGAGGTGCTCCTCGCAGGCCGCGATGAGCATCTCCTCGGTGACGCGGTGTTGCTCTTCTGGCGCGACGACAGCGATGATCCGCTCGCCGAGTACGTCGTCTGGGAAGGAGGCGACGCCGGCCTCCCGAACCCCCGGGACAGAGAGGAGCGCGTCCTCGACTTCCACCGGGTAGACGTTCTCTCCGCCCCGGATCATCATATTCCCTTTGCGTCCGCGAAGCCTGATGAACCCGGATTCGTCGATGACGCCGATATCGCCAGTGAAGTGCCACCCCTCGTGAAACTCCTCTTCAGTCCCCTCTGGCGAACTCAGATACCGCTGGGCGACGAAGGGACCGTACATCGCCAGTTCGCCGATCTGTCCGGGCGGGAGTCGGTTCCGATCCTCGTCGACGACGGCGAATTTCGTCGTCGGCGTCGGCATTCCGACGACCTCAGGATTGGCGTCGATGTATCGGTCCGGAATCATCGCGGCGATGCCGGCGAAGTTCTCGGTCTTACCGTAGGAGTGATACAGTTTGAGATTGGGAAACGCCGACCGAATCTTCGGAATCGCGTCGGGTGGCATCGGCGCTCCCCCGTACGCAAACTTCTCTAAGGAAGACGCATCGTACTCCTCCTCGTCAGCCTTCTCGGCTGCCAGGATGATGTGTGTCGGGACACCCATACAGTAGTTGACGCGCTCGGAGTGGATCGAACGGAGGAAGCGCTGCGGACCGTACTCTCGCATTATCACCCCGGTACCGTTCACGACAATCGCTGTGAGAAGGCCGCAAACCAGTCCGGTGACGTGGAACAGCGGCGAGGGGACGAGGAGCCGACTCCCCTGCTGGATATCGTGGACATAAGCGTTGTTCAACGCAGCGTTGACGCCGTGGAAATTGTCGATTGGGACGGCCTTCGGTTGCCCCGTGGTCCCGGACGTGTACATCACAGTCAACAGGTCTTCCGGTGTTGTCGCGGACTCGTCGAAGTCACTCCTTGTATGGCTCATCAGGCCGCCGTACGACTGTCCCGCACCGCCCGCTTCGAGGATGACTGTCTTACTGTGTGGAGGTTCGTACCCCGACTGCTCCAGTTTGTCGGCGTAGTCTTCGTCAGCGAGAACGAGGTCCGGGGTGCCGTCGGCGAACATATCGCGGATCTCCTCGGGGGAATGGCGGGTGTTCAGCGGACTCACGACGGCACCGATCCGTGCTGCGGCGAGAAGCGACTCCACGAACGCCAGCCGACTGTCGAGGAGGAAGACGATCCGGTCACCCATCGAGATCCCCTCCGATCGCAGCCCATCCGCCAACTGATCGACGCGGTCGGCCATCTCTCGGTACGTGACCCGCACATCCGAGGCGGGGAAGACGACGAACTCCCGCTCCGGCGTTTTGGACACCGCCGTCGCGAAGAGTTCGAACAGCGACTCCGGCCGGTTCTCGAAGGCCCGAACCGTCTTTCCACGATGTTCGGTCACTTCGATTCCGGTGAAGGCATCTAATCGGTGCGTTACGACGTTATCGTCCCAGACGATGGTGTCGTTGGTAAAGTCCTGCATCACGAACCCCTACCGCAGCGTATGTACCTCATATGCTGAACGGGCGTCAAAAGTGTATCGCCGTATCAACTCATTTGAATGTGAGTATGCCGTGCGAGTCCGTTGTTTGTATTTTACAAACACACTGCGCAAGTATGTCACACGACGATTACTCCGAGTGAGGGCACAGAGCGGTGACTGATACCGGGTTTCGGTCCCGGAGTATCCCATCGAGATTGGCAAACAGACCCGATTCCAACCAGTTCCAAGTCGGTCCACATTCGCCGATTAGACCCGAGAGAACTGAACTGGTTATAAATTCTCAATTGGTTACACCGTTTTCGTGGCCGAACGCGTCTAAAAAAATCGGGAGCTGTTGACATATACAAACACGAGGGTCGCTTCTATCGGAGACGTCCGTATGCTGGAGAACACTCAGCGTTATCGCAGTAGTAATAACAGTTGTACGTGTGTTACTTGAACACCGAGTGGCCTTGGTGCTCGCCTGGGCCGCTACTCCCACGGTGACGACACCGACCCGCGAAGCTCGATCTCGTTGATAACGCCGCGAATGAGTTCCGGAAGCGTCTCTTTGTAGTACTCGTCAGGCATCCGGTTCTTCGGCCCACCGATAGTGATCGATCCGATCGTCTCGCCGTCTAATGTGACAGGCGCTCCTACGGCGCGGTACCCTTCGATCGCCTCCTCATCGTTGAACGCCACTCCCTCGTCGCGCACCTGTTCAATCTCAGACAACAGCTCTTCTTTGTCAGTTATCGTCTGTGGGGTGTACGCGGGTAGCCCGTGATTTTCGATAATGTCTGATACTTGAGTATTGCTGTAGCCAGATAATATTGCCTTCCCCCCGGCGTGAGCGTTCATATATTCCCGATTGCCGATTCGACCGCGGAACTTGGTATTCAGATTCCGATCGCCCTCGATGATGTCCAGCGTCACCAACTTCCCGTTGTCCTCGCTCGTACACCACCCGATTTCACCAGTCTCATCCACGAGATCACGGAGTGAGGGCCGCGAAACCTCGATCATTGGATGGTTGTCCCGAGCGTACATTCCGTGATCCAAATATTTCAGCCCGATGTGATACGTCTGATCGCGTTTGGTTACGTATCCTTCCTCCCGGAGCGTCATCAGATACTGATACGCCGTGCTCCGGCCGATATCTAGCTGATCGGCGATCGCGCTGGCGCCGGCTCCATCCAGTTCCTGGAGCGCCTCTGCGATGCGATGCGCCGTCTCCAGGGACTGTATTTTCCGTGGGGACTCGTCGGCCATACGTTCGTGTTTGTATGCTGCTACCAAAGTTTGCACGGTGGTGGTATATCGAAGGACTGGGAAGTAGTCGTAGGGTAATAATTTTAATATTATCGCGTAGCTACTAAAAATATTATATAATTATCTGCCACAGTCAAAATCTGATGAAGCGATACACGTTTAGCAGTCCCCTTTCAGTAATCTCTGGCCGGGGAAAGAGGCATATGTATGCGCGACGGGCTCCGAATTCAACTGTCTAATCGGAGTAGCATATGTCTGCGACTGCATTTGCACACGGAATCGTTCTCGCAACCGGTCTCATTATTATACTCGATCCGCAGAACGTCTTCGTCTTTTGACAGGGTGTAGTGCAGCCGAGTCTCACTCGGGCACTTCCGACTGTACTCACTACGGGCATCTCCGAAATACTATTAATTATGCTCGCGGTTCTGTGCGTTTCAGTCGTGGTTCTCCAGTTTGCGTGGTTGCAGACCGTGCTGTTTGGATGTGGGTTCGTCTTCCTTCTTTACATCGGATGGGCCCTGTACTTCTCACCGACGCCCGACGTGGATCCACAGACAGGGGAGCTCCTCGGAACACGAGAACAAGTGGGGTTCACAGCGTCCGTCTCATTGCTGAATCCGCTGCAATCTTGGATACTGTCGGTGTGATCGGGACCAATGCACTGGCGTATTCGAGGCTCAACCGCTGGATATTCACCGCAGGTTGCCTGGTGGTTTCGTGGGGATGGGTTAGCGGACTCGCCGTCGCGGGAAAGGCACTCGGAGCATCGACGCACGCTGACAGATGGATGCGGTATCTGAACACAGTTTCGGCAGTCGTCGTTTGGATTGTCGCGCTCTACCTGGGCTGGCAACTCGTCGGGTTAGTGGGAATCGTCTAGCGGAATACTACCGAGTGATGAATCCGAAGCGAGGAACGCGCTTCGTTTGACTCGTCTATGTGTCTTCAATTCACATCGGGCAAACACGGTACAGACCGCAAATTTGTTTTCGGACGCACGGCTTTTCAACAACCACGTTAGCGGGCCGACGTAGTCCGATGATAAGGGATTATGGCCACTCTTGCGGCTCTGCGGCAACAGGCGACGATGGGTGCCGCGATCGGTGATGAACCTGGTATGGTGCGTCTCAGATGAAGGAGAACTCACTGATGTCGGTCGCTGTGTCCCCGTTGTGGATTCGCTGGGCGAGCGCGATGTCGAGCGCACCCAGTCCGATCGGAACGAACAGCGTAGAGTCATCGAGATCGATCTCGCCGCTGTACCCACCGGTGAGCACCGATCCGATCGTGGCGTCGATGTCGTCTTCGGTGAGTGCGCCTCTCGCCGCGGCATCGGCTAGGGCCCCGCGCTGTAAGCACTGATCCACCTGATCGACGACGACGTGATCCGCGGCGAAGATGGCCTCGTCCGTGAGCTCCCGATACGAGCCCAACGCGATCACGAACGACGCATCGTCGAGCCACTCGGACTCCAGTACAGGCGTCTTGGAATCCGTGACAGTGATCACGGCCGCTTGACTGGCTGCCTCGGTCGCGGAATCTGCGACGGTCACGGTCGCATCGGTCTGCGGGTTCAGTTCCGCTGTAAACTGCCGTGCGGACTCCGCATCCACGTCGTACACCCGAAACTCGTCGACGTGAGTGAGACTGTCGATAGTCGAAACCTGAAAGCCGGCCTGAAACCCGGACCCGAAGAGACCAATCGTCGACGGTATATCAGAGACCAGGTGCTGCAAGCCGACGACAGATTGCAGCGCAGTCCGAACCCCCGTCACGTACATTCCCTCCATTACGGCGGTGAATCGCCCCGTGTCGAGGTCGAATAGGAGAATCTGCGAACTGATCGGGATCTCCGTGTCGAGATCCCACGTCGCAACGGCCCACTTCATCCCCGCGACGTCGAGCCAGTCGACGTACGCGGGCATATCGATGGAGAACGCGTTACGATCGGGCCACTCCCCGTCGTCGCCGAGATGCATCGTGAGTTTCGGGGGGTTCAATACACGCTCTCTGGCGAGTTCAGCGTACGTCTTTTCAACCGTCGCCAACGAGTCGGCGAGATCCAGGTGAGCACGGACGTCTTCTTTGGCGTATAGTTTGGTAGTCATCGTCTGTCAGTGAGTCGGGTTGATCGTCGTTCCAGGGGTCGCGTCAGTCCGATCGGACAGCACCGAGACGGCGAGCGGTCACTCGACCGGGTTTCACGGATCGGTTCGGTACACCACCTTCTCGTGGGTGTAAAACTCGTAGGCGCGCTGGCCCATCTCTTTCTTTTGTTCCGACGAGGAGGCCTTCATCCCTCCAAACGGCATCTGAATCTGCGATCCAGTGGTCGTCCCGTTCACTTTGATCACGCCGGCTTCGGCCTGCTCGGTGAACTTCCGTGCGGCCGCCATATCCGAAGTGAAGATGCTGGCCGAGAGGCCGAAGGCGACGTCGTTAGCGACCGAGACGGCCTCTTCGTAGTCACCGACTTCCATCACTGAGAGCACTGGACCGAACACTTCGTCCTGAGCGATCTGCATTTCGGACTCGACGTCACCGAAGACGGTCGGCTCGATGAAGTAGCCTGCCTCGACGCCATCGGGACGACTCCCGCCGGTCAGGAGCGTCGCCCCGTCGTTGGCGGCGATGTCGACGTACTCGAAGTTGGTCTCGTCCTGATCGGCCGACACCGCGGGGCCCATATCCGGATCGTCCATCCCGGGACCGACCGACAGCGATTTGGCCCGTTCGACGACTGCATCTGTCAGTTCGGCGGCGACGTCCTCGTGGACGATCAGGCGACTCGTCGCGGTGCAAGCCTGTCCGGTCAGCCCGAAGGCCCCGGCGATTGCGGCGTCTGCGGCCGCTTCGAAGTCCGCGTCCGGGAGTACCACGAGCGGGTTCTTTCCACCCATCTCGGTCTGCACCGGAATCCCACGATGTGCAACGGACTCGGCGATGTGCTGGCCGGTCCCAGTCGAACCGGTGAACGAGATCCCGTCGATCTGTTCGTTGGTCGTGATCTCATCACCGACAGTCGATCCCGGCCCGACAACCAGATTCAGTACGCCGTCCGGCACGCCCGCCTCCTCGAGCAGTTCGACGAGTCGCTTTGCGATCATCGGCGTCTCCGAAGAGGGTTTGAACACGACTGTGTTGCCGGTTATGAGCGCCGTGGCGAGTTTCCAGGAGGGCGTCGCGATAGGAAAGTTCCAGGGTGTAACGAGCGCGACGACCCCCAGCGGTTCCCGGAAGGTGTAGGTGAACGTCTCCGGGTCGTTCGAGGGCACCGTATCGCCCGTCGCGGTCCGTGCGTAACTCGCGAAGAAGCGGAAAATCTCCGCGGCTCTGGACACCTCGGCGCGACTCGAAGAGATCGGCTTCCCCTCCTCGCGGGTGAGCGTCGTCGCGAGTGAATCGAGGTTGTCCTCGATGCGGTCGGCGACGTCATAGAAGATTGCATCCCGCTCGTCAGGCGTCGTTGCCGCCCACTCGTCGCTGGCGGCCCTGGCTGCCTCGACCGCGGTTTTCGCCTGTTGCCTGTCCGCCTGCTGGAACGTGATGACGGGGTCGTCGGGGGCCGCTGGATCACGAATGGTGAGTTGTTCGTCGCTTTCGCCGTCGATCCACGCACCGTCGATGTGCTGGTATTTCGTATCAGTCATAGCCTGTCAGTCGTGATGGACGCTGTGCCGACTCAAATTGCTGGCACCCGCGTGTGTCAGGAAGTCCGCTCGGACCTCCGCATCGGCGCAGCAGTAGCAAGAATTTTTTCGTTTCATTAAATAAGAATTTCGATACTGCCCCTCACTCGTTGATTCCGGATCCCGCACCCTGGTAGGACCCCTCGAACTCCGGGGCGAGGATCTCGCTGCTGTACTCGAAGATGTCCTGGAAGGCTGACTCTTCAATCTGGACACCGTTGTTCAGCAGTCGCTCCACACGCGGGCCGACGCCGCTCGGGTGGAACGTCTCGGTGAACTCGGCTTCTCGCGATTCGACGAACTCCTCGACGGTGTTCTGTGCGCCGCCGGCGTACCGTGGGTGATTCGGATCGATACAGATCGTGATGAATCCGGAGTCACCGTCGAGTTCAGCCCACTCGGACGGCTCCAGCGAACTTCGCAGGAGCGTCGTCAACAGATGCTCTTCGGCAGCGAGTTGCTCGTCGACCGCGCGAGTCAAGAGCGATTGGACCAGCGGACTCTGACGGCGCTCTTCGAGTCCCGCGTCGATGATATTCGTGATCTCTGTCTGAGTGGCTGACGGCCCGTCGAGACGCTTCTCGACGACGGTCGGATACGGTTCTTCCGGGACGCCGAGAACGGCCCCCGATCCGTTCTCGTCCGCATAGACTGTCATCTCGACGTATCCACGCTTCCCTGCTCGGTAGGCCTGATGACCCAGGGCGTCCAGGGTCGCATCGCCGGCAGCAATGGTCGTACAGGCGATGCCGACTCCGTTCTGTTCCGCCAGCGAGCACCCCAGATCCACGGCTGGGTTGATAGAGACGATGCTCGGTTGAGCACCGCTATCGATCACGGAGATCTCCTCGCCGCACACGTCGATAGACAGGGCCGTCCGGTCGAACGTGTCGAGTTCCTCCAGCACTCTATGAAGCGTCGACAAGCCAGTCCCTCGATACGCCTCCATCCACCAGATCGTTTCAGCGTTGGCCCTGGCTGGCCCCTGGTCGAACCCGGCAACGCGGAAACACCGCTCGGCGAGTTGCAAGACTTCCCGCACACTCAGGTGCATCAGTTCTGCCTCCATTTGTCCGCCCGCTCGGGCTTCTCCGGATACAGCCAGTAGGACTCATCACCGTGCTTGACGTCGACCGGGATCGGCGCGCCCTGAAAGAACGTGCCCCGAACCCACCCCTGTGATTTCGGATGTGCCTTCTGGATTCCCCAGATCGCTTTGAGACACGAAATCAACGACAGCGGAACGAAGTCCTTGCCCAGCGGGTTGGCCCGAACTTCGGCGTACGGGAGGTTGTGAACGGTCTGGACGCGTTCGACGATACTGCGGTGTTCCGGATGCTCGATGAGGAACTCCGCGACGGTGTCGGTCGGTCCGTACGGCTGCAGGTCGAGTTCGAGCCGCTGAACCTGCCGTGCGATGTCGATCGGAAGCCCATAATCCTCGTACTCGTGTTCGCCCCTGATTCCCAGGCGCGGTTCCTCGCTGTCGATTGACCGATACCAGAAGTACCGCTGGGACCCCGGCGCAGTCAGGTCGATGTCGAGCGCCCACTGGTAACTCTCGAGAACCTGTGATTGGAGTCGGTCCAGCGTCATCCCGGGCACGATGTCGCTCTCTTCTTTGACAGTCAACGTGTTCTCGAGTCCCTGACAGACCTCCGGATACACGTCGAGCAACAGAGAGTGCAACACTTCCTGACTCTCCGTCCCGACTGTCTCCGCCGCCCACTCACACAGGTCGGCCCAGAGCGTCGGCTCACCTGCGGACTCCTCCCTGGCCGCGAGCCGCTCGTCGATCAGCGCCAACTCATCGGCGACCTGGTCCTTCGATTGGAAGAACTCCTTCGTCTCGCTTTCGTCCGTCCGGAACCACCGCGTCGCGTCCGCCAGCAGGCTCTCCAACCGGCGGACCTCCTCCGTCGTCGGCTCGATGGTCTTCACGCGGGCTATCGCGACTTCCCGGGCCCGGATCCAGGTGTGGATCAGTTGTGGATGGTTGATGACGTAATGGATGATGCCGATTCCCGAGGAGTTGCCAGTGCCCAGATAGCGTTTGATCTCGTAGTCCAGCGTCGTTGCGTCCGCGCTTCGACTCGCTGCCATCTCCTCGGCGGCGTCGAACCCGTAGATGCGGAGCAGCCAGATCGTGAGCATCTGCGCGATGTATGGCCCGCCCAACGGATGGTCGTCGTCCATCGCTTTGAACTCCTTCGTCCCGTTCAGCCCGTTCCCGTAGTACCCCGACGAACGGGTGAGATACCCGCCCTTCGCCAGTCGCTCGATGTCGGGTTGGTGGCCGGCCGCGAGCGACTCGACGACGTGGTCGAAGACGCGAGTGCTGCGATTCCCACGCGTCCAGATCAGGATGTCCGACGTCGCGCGCCCTTCGCGAACTTTAGGTAGTTCTTCGTACTGTGCCTCCATCAGTTCCGCAGACGGTTCGCCCTCACACAGAAAGCCCCACATATCCCAGTCATCAGCGACGATGCGGCCGGTGTGGTCGCCTTCACCAGCCTGATGAGAGAAGACACAGAAAGAAAACCGGCGCGATGGCGTGTCGACCCGGTACACCGCGCGCCCGACGCCGTGCTCGTCGTATCCTCCTTGGGCCCGTTCGACCTCCCACTGTTCTCGCGTCATCTTGTCCATCAGCAGTCGCGCGAAACTCAATCGCGTCTGCTTGAGGGAGGCAAGTCGCTCCGGTTGCATCAGTTGCGACGGATCGCGGAGCGACCCAGCCTCGAATCCATCCGTATCTCTATTCACTGGCATTCAGAACGCTGTTGTCTATTCCTTCACTTAAAATTATTGGGTATCGTTAACGGGGTCGTTCGGTTTCGACGCGCGATCAGCCAGTAACGACCACGGGCCGCTCAGTCGAGTAGATCACGTCTTGTGTGCTACTCCCGACTAACACCTTCGCGACACCCGATCGCTTTCGGCCGCCCATCACGATCTGGTCTGCGTCGATCTCGTCGGCGTGGTCGATAATCTCGCGTGAAACCGTCCCGACCGCGGCTGCACGGTCGAGGGAGACACCCGCAGCGTCCAGTGCGTCGGCGGCCGCGACCGCGGAATCGACCTCCTCGAAATCGCGCGGTCCGTCAGAGTACTCCTCGCGCGGGGTCACGTAGAGGACTGTCGCTCGTACCGATTCCGTGGCGCTCGGCAGCGAGGCTACGTACTCTGCCTGATGTCCGGCTCGCTCTTCGTCCGTGTCGACTGGTACGAGTACGTCGTACATCGTTTGCGGCTCCCCGATGTATAAACATAAAATTATGGGTAGTTTTTGAGTCTCGGTAGTCGCTGGAGGAACTATGTGTCCAGCGCGCGGGCCATACCATCACAAATTATAAGTACAAAAAACTAAGAAGGATTCAGTAGACATAGTATGTCCAGTTCCCCAGACACAGGAGTCATTAGCGAATTCATCGACGAGATCGACCCGATCCCATTCGTGGTTGGGGCGTTGGTGACGTTGGCCTTCGTCTTCGTGGCCGGGTTCAGAACAGAGTGGATGAGTCAACAGTTGAGTACGGCGTTCAACGTCTTCGGGCAGGGGCTCGCGTGGATGTACCTCGGCTCGATGAGTGCACTCTTGATCGTCGGAGTGTACCTGATGTTGAGTAAGTACGGGCGAATCAAACTCGGCGATGGCTCGCCCGAGTACAGTTACTTCTCGTACGTGGCGATGTTCTTCTCGGCGGGCCTCTCCGCAGGAATCGTGTTCTTCGGGCCCGTCGAGGCGCTCACCCACTACAGTAGCGTACCGCCCCTGTTCGCGAGTGGGGTCGAAGCAAACTCCCAGGCGGCGATGGTGCCGGCCCTCGCGTACAGTATCTTCCACTACGGCATCCACGCGTGGGGCGGCTACCTCGCAATCGGGATCCCAGTCGCGTACTACGTGTACAACCACGGGATGCCGATGCGGACGTCGACAGCGCTCGCTCCGCTCCTCGGCGAGAAGAACCTCGACGGCGTCGTCGGCCAGACGGTCGATACGCTGGCAGTCGTGGCGACGCTCGGCGGAATCGCGACTGGACTTGGGTTCATTGCTCAACAGTTGCTTGCCGGTGTCACGTATCGGACTGGAATCCAGTTCGGGGACGTCGAGACGATCATTGCCGTCGTCGGCATCACGGTGATCTTCACGCTCTCACTCATCGCCGGCGTCGACCGAGGAATCAGGCGACTCTCTGATTTCAACATCGTGATGATGGTCGTCCTGTTGCTCGTTGCGCTCGTGCTGGGACCGACGCTCAACGTCCTGAACACGGGTGTGGCGGCGCTCGGGACTTACGTCCAGAACATCGGTCAGATGAGCCTCTTCACGGGGTCCGGGACCGAGGGCGGTGCAGGGTGGACATCGTTCTGGACCGTCTTCTACTGGTCGTGGTGGATTGCGTGGGCGCCGTTCGTGGGCCTGTTCCTCGCGCGGATCTCGAAGGGTCGCACCATCCGGGAGGTGCTCTTCACGGCCCTCATTACGATGACGGGCGTCTCGTTCGTGTGGTTCACTGTCGTCGGTGGCACGTCGATGTGGCTGCAAAACTCCGGCGTTGTCGATATCCTCGGTGCAGTCAGTCAGTACGGCGACGGTGTCGCGGGCTACGTGCTCTTCGAGTCCTTCCCGCTCGGGGACCTCTGGGGGGCGATCTTCCTGATCCTCGTCATCACGTTCTTCGCGACCTCTGCAGACTCGTCGACGCTCGCGGTCGCGTTCCTGACTACGGGTGGGAAGGAGGATCCATCGAGCGTTAACCGCCTGTTCTGGGGCGTTCTGCAGGGAGTCATCGCGTCGATCCTCATCGTGCTCGGTGGGGCCAGCGCGCTGCGGACCTCAGTTATCGTCACCGGCGCTCCGTTCGCCATCGTGTGCTTGCTCGCCTTCGCGTTGTTCCTCGTGCGGTTGGGACAGGACCACACGCCAATAGTGTTCGAATCCGGGTTCTCCTGGTTCAGTGAACCGGAACAGAGCGTGAGTCCAGACGAGAGTACCGCGATAAGCGACGACGACTGACGAACCCGTCACGCTCCTCGTCGTCTTATCGGCGCGCTCACGACCGAACTATTAATATTGTTCGCTGGTGTCTACTTCAGTATGTCTGAGCAGAGGCCTGTCTTCGATTACGCAGCATCCGCACCGTGGGAGCAGGTGATCCGGGCCTATGGGGGCCGTGAGGAACTCAACGAGGAGATCAGACGACTGGTCGCAGACGGCCTCTCGAAAGACGAGTGCTGGGAGCGGATCTGGGACCACGAAGTGGACCGGTTCGAGACAGATCCGGAGTTTCGAAAGGCTGTCCAGCGGGTCTATCAGACGACAGGAGTCGATGTCATCAGCGTCACTCCCTGGGTTCACGAGCAGGGTGTCGCCGAACACGTGGGGCAGCGGCGCGATCTCTCTCGGTGGCAATCACGGTTCAACGCGGCCGACTGGCTTCGGAAGATCACCTCCCCCGACGAGATGCGGCAGGTAGCACGCACTGACGAAGTGGGTGTCGTTCTGAACACGCAGAACGTCGGTGGCGCAATCAACGGGTCGATAGACACCATCGACGTTCTCTACAACGAGGGAGTCAGGATCTTCCAACTCACCTATAACTACCAGAACCTCCTCGGCACCGGATGTAACGATCCGTCCGAAGGTGGACTGTCTTCGTTCGGCCGGGAGGCGGTAGATCGGATCAACGAACTGGGCGGCATCGTGGATCTCTCACATTGTGGGAAGCAGACGACGCTCGATGCCATCGAATACTCAGACGATCCCGTCGCTGTGACCCACGCCGGATGCCAGGCTGTCGCGGACCACTACCGCGGCAAGTCCGACAGGGAGATCGAGGCGCTCGCCCGGGCTGGCGGATATATGGGAGTCGTTGGTCTCCCGTGGTTCATCGCTCCCGGTGACGAGAATCCAACGCTCGACGTGCTTGCAGACCATTTAGAACACGCGAGTTCGATTCTCGGCTCCGACAACGTCGGCATTGGAACCGATTTCTTCCCCGCAGACTCGCAGTTCCCCGAGGAACTGCTGAGTTACTACAAGGAGTTCATCATCGGTCTCGGGTTCGACCGTGAAAAGGTCGAATCGAGAACGATTGCAGACGGCATTGGACGGTTCGAGACCTACGAGGACTGGCCGGTGATCCCTCAGAAACTCCGCAAGCGGCTCGATTCTGACGAAGTCGAGGGAATCTTGGGCGGGAATTTCCTGAATTACTGGGAGCGTGCGGTCTGACGCCTGAATCGTCGGTGAAAGGCAGCACAAGATCGGTCTCGGCACAGTCGAATCTGTTCTCGTACACAGTCAAAGCCCACACGCGGATTCGAGACGCGAACTTCGCTTTCATCGAGTGGCAAACGCCCAACTGATAGCGGATATACGATTTTACTCTCATATCACAGTGCGAGGGGCTGTGCCCCACCGGTACACACACGAAGATACACGACCTCGACCCATACACTCAGTAATTATACATAATAATTAATCATTTTATGCACTTATCGAACCTTCGCGTCCCGGCCGGGGGCGGGTATCCGCTAGTCTATCACAAACATATATGCCGTTACAGACCCTGCATAGGTGTATGGGCCTCAACGATTCGCCGAAACGCTCCGTAAAAACGGCGGACACAATATTCGGAATTGTCGAATTCCTTCTCGAGAACGGTGGGTCAGGTGTGAAAGAAATCGCTGAGAACCAGGAAATGGCCCAGAGTACGGTCCACAGCCATCTGGCGACCCTCCTCGATCACGAATACGTCGTGAAGGACGGGACGACGTACCGGCCAAGTCTGAAGTTCCTCGATCACGGAATTCAGGCCCGGAGCGAACTCTCGCTGACGCACGCCGCGAAACCAGTCATCGAACAACTTTCGACGGATACCGGAGAAGTCGCCTGGGTCGTCGTCGAGGAGCACGGTCGTGCGGTGTATCTGATGAAAAGCAGTGGCGAAAACGCCGTCCGTACCCGAGGCAGAGTCGGGCGGCGGACGACGATGCACGACATTGCGGCAGGAAAAGCCATTCTCGCGCACCTGCCGGAGTCCCGTGTCGAGGACATCGTCGACAGTTTCGGTCTCCCGAAGCGGACTGAGAATACGGTCACAGAGGAGGAAACGCTGTACGAAGAGTTTGAAACGATCCGCGAGCAGGGATACGCGATCAACGACGGCGAGACCACTGAGAAGGTCCGAGCGGTGGCGAGTCCAATTATTTGGGACGACGAGGTCCGCGGTGCCGTCGGTATTGCCGGTCCTAAACACCGACTGAGTGGCACTCGATTCACCGAATCGATCCCCTCGAAGATCCTCGAGGCCGTGGACACAATCGAACTGAAGCTTGAGTACTAGTCCACATTTGATTCGGTATTTGCATAAATATAAGTCTTCTTATACATAGGCTCAACCCAGCGAGCTTCAGATGCGTAAATGGATTCTAACAAACAAATGTACGCTTGTTATAATCTGGCTCGGTGCGTTTGAACACTTGCTCCAGATGCGTAGAAATTGGGATTACCGCTGTTCTGTCGACAGAGCGAATTCTACAAATCTCGTCTCATCGGCTATTCTACAGTTTTGAGCGGAAGAGCACAATGTACCAACTCACATAGTAGTTTTTTCAGTGAATACTTCCGACGTACATATGATTAACTACTAATCAATGGTGATCTTGATAGTTGTAGTAAATTACTATTTGAACTATCGTACAGGTCTGACTGCGTCAACAGAATGCGCCTCGAAAGAGGCAGTTCATTGGAGGTCGATCCGATCATCAATGATATCAAAGCGATGTACGCCGTTTGCGGCGTTTTGAATCCCGTCGTTGACTTTTCTAGAAGATCTTGTGAGGTTCAACGCTACAGTAGATCGATACCCTATCGCGACTCCAACCGAGCCAAAATGAACGCTTGAACCAAATAGAAATGTAGTTGATGAACAACTCTATGCGGTGGACTTCACATATGTATATTGAGTCTCTGTCTGTTACATATGCAAGTAGTATAAGAATTCTAGTAAGATAGTATAAGTATAATATATATGTTAATAATGCGAATGCAACACTACGATCAACCAACGTACATATCTAGCAGAATCTATTCCAACACTCACGTTGGATACGTTAGTCTCCCCCAATTCGGCCGTTCGAGAGATGACCACCTGGCGCAGTTGCCGGTTCGGTCATTCGAGATCCCCGCTGAATTGCGTCGCTATCGCTGCGAGTGACCATCCTTCTCCGTAGAGTACGCGAATGAGAGAATCGGGACGGCGACCTCCCACTGTAGCATAGGTGACACGTGAGAGCGAGGCGTATCGCGCCACGGGCTGAGTGAGGCCCCATACCAGTATGACAGTGTATTGGATAGATTGAGTATCCACCGCCACACGAACACCGGCTGTTTACGAACCGGAGCCCGCCTGCTCCCCGCTCATAGACGCCATACGGCTGGGCCTCCCGACACATTTATCGAAGCAGGACTGTTCGCCCCCACATAGCAAACCCAAGATGGTGCCGGCTACACAACTTCTGGACGTGTTCCTGAACGGACTCACGATCGGGATGGTCTACGTGCTCGTCGCCGCAGGGCTGTCAGTAGTTTTCGGTGTGATGGGCGTGCTGAACCTCGCACACGGGGAGTTCCTCGCGCTCGGTGCGTACTTCGCCTTCTCCCTCGTCACCGGTTTCGAGGCAGGCGGATTCTGGATCGCGCTCATCGCAGTGCCGGCCGTGGTGGGTGTCATCGGAGCCGTCACTGAACAACAACTCATCAACAGGGTGTACGGACGCGGGCAGTTAGCACAGATACTGCTTACCTTCGGCCTCCTGCTCATTGCCTACGACCTCAGGCGGTTTATTTGGGGAACGAGTCCGAAGTTCTTCTCGCCGCCATCGCTGATCAATCAGACGGTGTCTGTCTTCGGCTTCTCGTACTCCGGATACAACTACTTCATCATCGTCAGTGGTGGGTTGCTCGCGATATCTATCTGGGCGCTACTCCGTTACACCCGGTTTGGCCTCGTTATCAGAGCCGGGTCAGAGGACCGTTCGATGGTTCGAAACCTCGGCGTGGACATTGACAAGTACTACACGCTCGTGTTTGGGTTCGGGGCGGCGTTGGCTGCGTTCGGTGGCATCGTCCTCGGCGGGTACCAGAACATCAGCCTTGGAATGGGCAATGCGGTCATCATCCCGGCGTTCGTCATTGTCGTCCTCGGCGGTCTGGGGAGTTTCAGAGGGGCCGTAGTCGGCGGATTGCTCGTCGGCTTGATCCAAAGCGCAGTCAGTACGTACGTTCCGCAGATCCAGGGCCTCGTCATCTTCCTCCTGATGATCGGGGTGCTGCTCGTCCGTCCGAGCGGGCTCTTCGGTCGGCCGACGGACCAGATGAGCGCGAATCGATCTGAACCGAGTGAGTTCGTGAGCGGACTCGGCGGGGGCGTACTGACTGCCCAGTGGCGGCGGCGGGCAGGCATTGGTGTGGTTGCAGTCTTGACGCTGGTTCCGGTGTTCAAAGGGATTCTGTACTCGGACTTCGTCGTCTCACTGCTGATCACCGTGTTCATCTGGGCGCTCTTCGCCCTGAGTCTGGACATTGTGCTTGGGTATACCGGCTTGATCTCGCTGGGACACGCGCTCTTCTACGGACTCGGCGCGTACACGACGATCTTGGTGCTGTTGTACGTCTCACCGTCAGCACTCGTTGCTGCGACCATCGCAATAGTGGTGACAGCGGCCGTCGCGTGGGTCGTGGGGCATTTGGCGATTCGCGTCTCGGGCGTATACTTCGTTATGATCACGCTCGCATTCGCGGAAATCGCCTACCAACTGGTGGTGAACTTCGACGTCACTGGCGGTAACAGCGGGCTGTTCGGAGCCCCCGAACCGGTGTACGGCATCGGGCCGATCGGGGTCCGCTTCAACGAGGTGTTGATCGGCGTCGAACCGCTCGCGTTCACTGGTGACTCGCTGTTCTACTATCTGTCATTGGTTGTCCTCGTCGTCACATATCTCGGTGTTCGCCGAATTATGCACGCCCCCTTCGGAACGGTCCTCCAGTCGATCCGTGAGAGCGAACTGCGAGCGCGATTCGTCGGCTACCCCGTGCAGGCGGTCAAACGGCAGGCGTTCGTGCTGAGCAGTTCCATTGCTGGACTCGCTGGAGTCTTGTTCGCGTTGAACAACGGGTTCGTCGCGCCGGATCTGATGAACTGGATCAATAGCGGCAACGGCATTATTATGGTCGTTCTCGGGGGGTCCGGAACGCTTTACGGGCCGGTGATCGGCGCGGCCGTGTTCACGCTCGTCGAGAAGCAACTCTCGTCTGCGATTCCGTGGTGGCGGCTGTTGCTCGGCAGCCTGTTCGTGTTCGTCGTTCTCTTCCTCCCGAAGGGGTTGATCTCGCTGCCGACGACCCTACAGACGCTTCCCCAGCGACGAACTGATGGGCAACCGCTCCCGAACGACGAGAGAACGGAGGTGGAGTCCGATGACTGATGCATCCGCCCGCCAGACCGCGAGAGGAGAGACAGCGTTCCTCCAGACTGAGGGTCTCACGAAGCGGTTCGGACAGTTCACCGCGCTCGACCACGTCGACCTGTCGATCGAACGCGGAGAGTTCCACAGCGTCATCGGCCCCAACGGAGCGGGCAAGACGACGCTGTTCAACCTGATTAGCGGGGCACTGCAACCGACGGCGGGGTCGATCCGCCTCGGCACCACCGATCTGACGGGTCTTTCTCCCGCGGAACGCGTATCCGAGCGATTGGCGCGCTCGTTCCAACTCACGACGGTTTTCAACGGACTGTCCGTCCGCGAAAACGTCCGACTCGCGGCGCAGGCGGAAGCGTTTACCGAAATGTCGTCCGTGCGGCGACTCCTCTCGAAGCCGAGTCGATTCGACGACATCAACGACCACACGGCCTCGGTTCTCGAAGATCTCAGGCTGACCGACGTCGCGGAAACGCAGGCGAGCAATCTATCGTACGGCGATCGCCGGCGCCTCGAGGTGGGACTCGTCCTAGCGACGGATCCGGAGGTGGTGCTACTCGACGAACCGACTGCCGGAATGAGTAGCGACGAAACATCCGAAACGATGGCGCTACTCGACGACGTGCTCACCGACAGAACCGTCGTCCTAGTCGAACACAACGTGGATCTCGTCCTGCGAGCCTCCGATCGAATCACGACGCTGAGCAACGGCGAGGTGATCGCGACCGGAACACCGGAGGAGATTGCGTCCGATCCGGACGTTAGAGACGCGTATCTCGGAGGGTATACTCAATGACGCGGACTGGCGACATCTCGAACGCTGGCGACGAAAGACTCGACGACCCCCTGCTCAGGGTGGAGAATGTCACAGCGGGGTACGGAGAGACCACGGTGCTACAGGAAGTGAGTTTCGACGTGGGCGAGGGCGAGGTCGTCGGTCTCGTCGGCCGGAATGGGGTCGGAAAGACGACCACGCTTCGGACGGTCACGGGTGAGATCAGACCGAGAGCGGGAACAATTGCGTACGATGGTGAGGCCATCACCGACGCAACGCCCGAAGAAACCGTTAAACGGGGCATCGCTCTAGTGCCCGAAGAGCGTCGAATCTTCGGCGACCTCTCCGTTCGGGAGAATCTCGAACTCGCAACAGTCGGTGTGACCACCCGGGACGACAGGTGGCGTATCGACGCCGTTCTGGAGCGGTTCGAGAATCTCGATGAGAAGCGATCTGCGGCTGGGAACACCCTGAGTGGCGGCGAACAGCAGATGCTCGCCATCGGTCGTGCCCTGGTGGGCAACGCGCAAACCTTGCTACTCGACGAACCGACAGAGGGTCTCGCACCGTACATCATCGAAAGCGTCGTCGAGACAATCGAGTCGCTGCGTGAGGCGGGTCTGACGATCGTTCTCGTCGAACAGAACGTTCATCTCGCACTCGATATCTGTGACTACATCTACGTGATGGAAGATGGACATATCGTCCACGAAGACGCGAGCGGGAATCTCGAAACGAAGCCAGCGGTTCTCGACCGGTACCTCGGCGTCAGCCTTCGTGAGAGTGAGGAGCACTGAGCGAGCGGAACGTGTCAAATCCCCATTGAGTGTTGCAGTGTCTCTCGATCTTACCCCGCAGAATTATATATCACACTTTAATATCGAACCCTATGGACGGAGCAGATGAGACGTCGGACGCGCAAGCGGCAGTTGATAGAAGACGGGCACTGCGGGCACTCGGAGGCGGTGCCCTCGCAACAGCACTCGGGACGGCGGGCTGTATTCAACAAACTGACGATGGCGGCACGGCCACGAGCACGTCCGAGAGCGACACCAGCAGCGGCGAGATGACGACCACGAGCAAGACCACTGGGAACCTCGGTTCGGAGTCCGTGACGATGGGGATTCTGGTCCCGACGAGTGGACCGTCAGCGCCGCTCGGGCAGGCACAGCGGCAGGGTGCAGAACTGGGCGTCCAGTACGTCAACGAGAGCGACGCGTTCGACTTCACGATCGATCCGGTGTACGAAGACACACAGACGGACTCCGCAACTGGTCTCCAGCGAGCACGGAAAGTCGTCGAGGACGACGGAGCGCAGTATATTCTCGGGGCGCTCGAAAGTTCCGTTGCCCTCGCTGTGGCCGACTTCGTTAGCCAGCAGGACGTCATCTACACGTCCGGGGCAGCGACAATCCAACTGACGGGGGAATCCTGCAACCAGAACACCTTCCGCACCGAAACGAACGCCGCACAACAGATGGCTGGCCTGGCCGACTTCGCCGCCCAGCGACTCGGCAGCAACCTCTGGCTTCACACCACTGACGACACGTACGGGAACTCGGCGGTCAACCAAATCAGGCGTCGAATCGAGGCCCAGAACCTCGATCTCCAGGTTGTCGGCGAGACGAAGCCCGCTAAGGGAACGAGCAACTACGGACCACAGATCAGCCAGGTATCGAACTCCGATGCCGACGTCCTCGCACTCCCCGAGACCGGGGCGGATCTAGTCAACTTTATGAAACAAGCCCGAGGTGCGGGTCTGATGGAAGATGTCGACATCATCGGCACGGCGCTCTTCGCCCGGGTGAGCCGGCAGGCGCTCGGTTCTGACGCCGTCGGCACGTACTCGTCGACGTTGTATAATCACAAACTCGAAACGGGTGACAACAGCGCGTTCGTCGACGCCTACCGCAACGAGTACGACAGCGTGCCCGGTAGTTTCGCACGCGTGGGGTACGACACCGTCCGGATGACTGCGAACGGCATCCAAGAAGCGGGCGCGACTGACCCCGCAGCGGTCAGAATGGCGATGGAGGGACTCGACGTCACGACGGCGCTCGGGACGTCACGGTTTCGGGAGTGCGATCATCAGGCTGTCAACCCCGTGTGGACGGGGAAAATCGTCGAAGGTGAGTCCATTCCGGCGGTCGAACTCCAGAACAAGGTGTCCGGCTCAGCGGCGATCCGTCCCTGCGAACGCACGGGATGCACCTTCTGAAAGACCAGTGAACGCAACACACCCACTGTAGATCGTTATGACAGGCCACGACGTTCTCGTTGCTGTCGATGCCGGCACCTCGACGATCAAAGCGGTCGCCTTCGATACGACCGGTGCCGAGATCGCGGTGAAGACGCGGGCGATCGAGACGTACCGACCGGCCACCGGTCACGCAGAGCAAGATATGTCGACAGTATGGACCTGCACGAGCGCGGCCATCGGTGAGGTCATCGACGAACTCCCGGCGAACGCGACGCCACTCGGCGTCAGTATCACCGGACAGGGTGACGGCCTGTGGGCAGTGACCGCCGACGGCGACCCGGCGAGAAATGCGATTCTCTGGTCGGATAGCCGGGCGTCCGTGATCTTGGACGAGTGGGACGAGCGTGGGCATCTTGCAACCATCGCCGATCAATGCGGATCGAACCCGTATCCCGGGATGAGCCTCCCGCTTCTGGCGTGGCTCGCCTGTGAGGAGCCGACACAGTTCGCTCGCATCGATACGGTCCTCTCGTGTAAAGACTGGCTCAATTACAAACTGACCGGCGAGCGGACTATCGACCACTGCGAGGCGACGGTTCCCTATCTCGACAAGACGACCGAGGAGTACGACCGCAGCGTCTTCGATCTCATCGACCTTCCGGAAGCGAAAGAACTGCTGCCGCCGTTGTCGTCGCCGACGGATGTCGTCGGGCAGGTCACACCCGAAGCGGCCGACGCGACGGGGCTCGAGGCCGGTCTCCCGGTCGTCGCTGGAGCCTTCGACGTGCCCACCTCCGCCATTGGGAGCGGAACGGTCACCCGCGGTGGGACGACTGTGACGCTCGGGACCTCCCTCACCGAGCAGGTGCTCGTCGATGGCCCACAGCCCGAAACCACGGGCATCCAAATGAGCCTGGGAGTAGAGGGGCTCTGGACGTACGCCATCGGATCGAACGCCGGGACGCCCAGTCTGGAGTGGGCAGCCGAGACAATCGCGGACGACGTTTCCCTGGCGGAACTTGAAGCCATCGCCGTGTCCGCGCCGCAGGGCAGCGACGGGGTGATGTATCACCCCTATCTGAGTACGACCGGCGAGCGAGGCCCATTCGTCGATCCGCACGCTCGCGGGCAGTTCATCGGATTGACGCCCGAACACGGCACTGAGTCGCTGGTTCGGTCCGTCTACGAGGGACTCTCCTTCGCTGTGCGTGACTGCGTCGAGCACCTCCCGGCGGACCCAACGACGGTGACTCTCACTGGCGGGGGGACGCGCTCGGAACTGTGGTGTCAGATGCTCGCAGACACCCTCGACTGTCCGGTCGAGGTTCCCGAAAGTTCAGAGCCGGGGGCGAAGGGAGCGGCGATCATCCTCGCGAACGCCGTCGGAGAGTTTCCCTCACTCGCCGCTGCGGCCGAGCAGATGATTTCGACAGAGCGGCGGCACGAGCCACGAGAGCGCGCCACAACGCAGTACGAGCGGCTCTACGAGGCCTACGCGTCGATTCGAGAAGAGATGTCGTCTGTCTGGGCGCACCGCGCCAAAGCGTACGACGAGCGCGCCCGCGAGTGACACCGACTGCGACTGTTCGCTGAGCGTCGGTATTTCGGCGGCGCTCTTGCTCACCGCCCCCGCGTCGTGATGTCGACAGTCAGACCGTTCGCTGAATCACTCGAGCAAGCGCTATAGTAGCGTTTGCACGTCTTCGCTCACTCGATCGCCCGACTGCGTGCGATCGGCCGTGCAATCAGTCGCAAACGCTACTATAGTTCCCGGCATCGGTGTCGATACCTCCATTCACGATGATCGAGAGATGAAGAAGCGGTTACTCGTTCGCCTTCGCTTTGAGTTCGGGGAAGTACCGACCGTGGAAGTCGAACGGAGCGGGATGTGGGAGATCGACCCGGGCGCGTTCGTCGAAACGTTCCCCGTCGAGGACAAGGAGCCGTGAGCGGTCGGCATCCACGTCCAGGGCGACCGTGAGCACAACACCTGAGTCCTCAGCAGCACCTCCCTGAGGGACGAAGACCGGCTCACCAAAGTAGTCCCCGCCACGCTGAAATTCAACGACATCGCCAGTTTCCGTATCGTACTTCATCACACCGGTTGCCCACTCGGTTGCGGGCTGATCCATACTCATCGCGTACACGTAACGGTGGGGTTGACACCAGCGAGCAGGGGAGACAGTCGGTAGCGCCGTCCCCTCATTGTACAGCATCTCCCGGTCGATCGTCGCTTCCTCCGTGTCGTACCGGGCCGTCCCGGTCACCCCGCCGATGTCGATTGTGAATCGCTCGAGACGTCCGGCGACGGCGTTCATATCGCCATTGCGGAGGCTGTCGAGTGAGAGGTCCGTGATGGCTGTCGCGTCCGGGATCGTCTCCAGATCCAAGACCAGTTCTGTTCCGGCGTCGCGTTCGAACGCGTTGACGTGGTGGAACCCGAACAGCGCGTCCGTGAGGGGATCAGCGACGAGCTCACCGCTGCTTCGATCGACCACGACGACTCGTGTCCCGCGGTCCGGTTGCCACTCGAACTGCTCGATGAAGGGGGCCTGTTGCCCCGGTTTGAAGAACGCTAAGGGGTCAACTCGTAGCGGGAACTCCGTGAGGACGACGTAGTGCGGAGTCAACGCGAAACTGTGCATATATGCCGGGGCGTCCGTCTCGACGCTGGCGATGTGTCGCCTCTGGCCGCCGTTAGTCAGCGCGTGTACGTGGTACTCGCTAGTGCGCCCGAACTCCGTCTCGACGTTGAACAGCGTCCCGGTCGACGGGTCCCGTTTCAGGTGTGCACACGCGAGTTGCCCGGCAGGTTCCGACCCGTCGTACTGAAAATGCCCGTCGACGGCGAGCGTATCCGGGTCCACCACGACCGCCCGAGGTGACTCTGTCAACGCGAGATAGCGGTCGCCCACCCGCTCGACGATGATGTTGGTGTTGTCGTAGGGTTCGGTGAACAGCGTTTTGAGCCGCTCTCGGAGCGTCGTCGATCCGGTGGCGAATCCGCCGTTAAACTCACCCGCTTGTGCCGCTTCGTACGCGTCCGTTTCGAGAAACCGGTTCCGATAGTGTACGGCGTCCTCGCTTCCGTCGACGGATCCGCCCGCTTCGTTCCCAGGATCGAAGGTGAACCGATAACACATCGCCATTCCGTCGAACCAGTGGTTGACGCTGTTCCCTTCTGAGAGCGAGAAGGCCCCGGGGCCGTTGCGGACGAGGCTCCCAGTTAACCATTCGGGGAGCGACCCGTCGACTGCGAGCGAAGCGGCCCGACTTTCTTCGAGCGAGTGGAAGCCAGGACGAGATTCCATATGTGATTCCAGTGCGGCAGCGGCTAAACGATACTGGTCGTGTGATTCGGTCAGCGCCTATTGCCTCAACTCTGGTGGACGGAAATGGATACAGCATCCCCTCCAATTTGCGACCGAACGCCCGCTACGGCGACCGCTGATTGGGCGCCGGTAGATGGGCGTCGATGGAAACGTCGTGACCGGCGACGTAGCCGTTCAGTTTCGCCGCGATTGGGGACTCACGAATGTCCTCAGAGGTGTATCCCGCCTCCTCGAAGGCGCTGATAAAGAACGAGGCCGAGCGGAGCCTGTACTTCTGGTGGTAGTCCTCGGCCGGATAGAACCGCGAGAGTTGCTCGATGCGCGTCTCAACGCTCTCAGCAGTTCGACCCGACGCCTCCAGTACCGTGTCGATCACGTCGCGCTGGGCGGACGTCGCCGCTAACACGACGTTCTGATACTGCGTCTTTCGTGTCTGCGTTTGCGGGTTGTGCTGCTGGAAGGCCTCCTCGACGAGGTCTCGGTAGGTCACCACGTCGGGGTCGAAATCTACCTGGAATACCTCCGTGTG
This sequence comes from Halobellus sp., assembly GCF_042218505.1. NCBI lineage: Archaea > Methanobacteriati > Methanobacteriota > Halobacteria > Halobacteriales > Haloferacaceae > Halobellus > Halobellus sp. The sequence goes on along the minus strand of NZ_JBDGQZ010000013.1, from coordinate 16,671 downwards.
GTCTCCAAGGGAGTGGTAGGTCGGGTCAGTCTTGGTGCCACCGGCGTATCCAACGCGCGTTCGGATCACGCCATCCATCGCCCCGAATCTCGTATCCGGCCCCCAAAAACACCCGAGTCCGAAGGTCGCCGTCTCTGTCGCCTCAGGGTCCATCGTCTCTGCGTCGTACTCCCGTATCGTGGCTGGTGTGAGCGTCATTGGATTGAATCGTCTGTAGAGTTCGCGGACCGCCCGTCCTGCGCCGATTCGCATCTCACTGTACGTAACAGCCCCAGACACATATACCGGGCGCTGGCGCACTTCGGCTCTCATTCGACGGCTCTGTTGGCGGATGTCTACAGCGTCGCGGGTTGGGGGCGAGTGAGACGGGCAGGTGGTTGATATACGCCGAGACCGTAAGACACGTGTTTGTATGATGGACCAGTATCCGATCGACGGACTGCCGACTCCTGACCCATCGCACAGTCCAGAGACCATCGTTGCGATGCAACTCGACGGTCTGGCCACGAACGACGATCCATTCGAAGACGCCGGTATCGGCGTCGCGTACAACTTCGCATCGCCGGCGAACCGACGAGCAACAGGGCCGTTCGATCGGTTCGTGCAAATGGTCCGGGGACGGCGGTACGCTCCGATGGTGGACCATACTGCGGCGACAGTAAAGCCGATTGACCGAGATGGTGGCCGCGCCGAGCAACGGGTCGAACTCACCGGCCCCAACGGCCGAACCGAGACGTACGCCTTCGGATTGTCGAAGCACCGCGACGGCGAACTGGACGGTTGCTGGCTGACCGACCGCGTTACCCTCGAATAGCCGGTCGCGATGGGGTCAGGCCGCCGGACGGCCAGCGGTCGAGTGTGGTCCAGCGACCCCCTCGATGCCTGCGCTTTTTATTATTGCGACCGAGTTTCGAGTATGCATTCAGAAAGCCTCGACACGGTTCTCGTTGCTGGCGCGACCGGTGGGACGGGGCGTGCAGTGCTGCGGCTCGCACAGTCCCGCGTCGACACCGTCCGTGCGCTCACGCGCTCGCCGGACGCCGCACCCGACCTCGAAGCCGCCGGTGCCGACGAGGTCGTAGTAGACGACCTGTTGGATCCTGACGACCTGTCAGCGGTCGTCGCCGGCACTGATGCAGTGCTCAGTGCGGTCGGCACGTCACCCGTGGCGATTCGGTCAGGGCCGCCGTTCGTCGACGGTGCCGGAAATCGGGCGCTCGTTACGGCAGCAGCGGACGCCGACGTCGAGTCGTTCGTTATGGAGTCGGCGATCGGCGTCGGACCGGAACCCGCCAGCCCACTGGCAACGGCCTTCGACGCGTTCATCGGGCCGCTTCAGAAGGCGAAAGCGTCGGCCGAAGCCTCGATCCGAGATGCCCCACTTCGGCACACGATTCTGCGACCGGGCGTGTTGACGAACGGCAGTCGGACCGACGTGGTCACGGCCGCCGAACCCGGCGCGAAACTCTGGGGGCTGATCTCCCGGGCGGACGTAGCGCGACTGATGCTCGCCGCGCCGCTGACGCCCGATGCTCGCGACCGAACGCTCGAGGTCGTCTCGACCCCCCAGTTCGACGAGCGCGCCGCTCCGATCGACTGGACGCTCCCGCGATGATGGGGATTTCGCACGACCGAGCAGTGTGATTTCTGTGGGCCCTCGCTACTCCAGTTGGTGGTAGTCCAGTTCGTACCCCACGTCGATGGCCGCTTGCACCGCTTCACTGGGGGATTCGACCGGTTCGACGCTCGTCGCCATTCCGCCGAGATCAGCCTGCTCGAAGTGGATGTTCTGTTGCCACTCGGGGTCTATTTCCTCGTAATCGGTGCGATAGTGTGCGCCACGAGACTCCTCCCGCTCGAGTGCGCCGCGAAGCACCGCCGTTGCGGCCACGAGCATAAACTGGATGTCGATCGCTACCTCGAAGGACTGGCTCGTTCGTCCGCCGACAGTGAGGTCCTGTGCCTTCCGACGGATCGTTTCGAGTTTCTCCAGGCCCGATTCGAGCGTTTCGCCGTCCCGCAGGATGCCCGCGTGATCCCACATCACCGACTGTAACTCCTCGAACACCGCCCGGGGTGCGTACTGCCCCTCGCGGTTCGTCAGTTCTTCGAGGGTGGCGAGCGCCGGGGCGACCTGCGTCTCTACGACCTCCTCGTCGAGTACAGGTGACCCGAGGCCGCGGGCGGCGATGGTGCGACCAGCGACGGTGCCGAACGCGACAGTCTCGGCGAGCGAGTTGCCACCGAGTCGGTTCGCGCCGTGGACCCCCGCCATTGTCTCACCGATGGCGAACAGCCCGTCGATGTCCGTCTCGCCGGTCTCGTCGACGGCGACCCCGCCCATCCCGTAGTGGCTCGTCGGTGCGACTTCGACTGGCTCCTCGGCCATATCGACGCCCAGAGACTGAAACCGCTCGTACATCCGGGGCAGGCGCTTCTGGATGAATTCGGCGTCCCTGTGGGAGATATCGAGATAGACGCCGCCGTTCTCCGTCCCGCGACCTTCGGCGACCTCCTGAGCGATCGCTCGGGCGACCACGTCCCGCGCATCCAGTTCCATCTGGTCGGGCGAGTACCGCTTCATAAACCGCTCACCCTCGCTGTTGTGCAATCGGCCTCCCTCCCCGCGGACCGCTTCCGTGACGAGTCGCCCGCTCCAGGACGCCCACTCCTCGTCGGTTTCGTCGACGGCCATTCCGGTGGGATGGAACTGGACGAACTCCATATCCATCAGACGCGCGCCAGCCTGGTATGCGAGCGCCGGACCGTCACCGTTGTTCTCGTCGTCGCGAGAGGTGTGCCGGTTGTAGATAGCCGCGTACCCGCCGGCGGCGAGGACCACTGCGTTGCTGTTGAATACGACCGGCTTCCCGGTGTCCAGGTCGACCCCGACGGCACCGGTGGCCGTCTCTCCTTCAGTCAAGAGGGACGTTATCATCACGTTCTCACGGTACGGAATCGAAAGCGACTGTGCCCGCTCGACGAGCGTGTCGAGCAGAGACTCGCCGGTGTGATCGCCCGCGAAGGCGGTCCGACGGAACGACTGAGCGCCGAAGTACCGTTGATCGATCTCGCCCTCGTCGGTTCGCGAGTAGTTCATTCCCCAATCGTCTAACTCGTGCAGGCGCTCGGGCATCTGTTTCGTCACCGTCTCGACCTTGCTCGGGTCGTTGACAAAGTGACCCTCGTCGAGCGTGTCCGCAGCGTGGACGGTCCAGTCGTCTTCGGGATCGTGGGTTCCAAGTGCTCCGTTGATCCCACCACGTGCCCACGTCGTGTGAGCATCGCCGTGACCGCGTTTGCCGAGCACGATGACGTCCTCGGGGTCGGTTCCCTCTTGGACGACTTCGATAGCCGCTCTCGCACCTGCCGCCCCGGCACCGATGATGAGCACAGGGACGTCAACCTGTTCGTACGGCAGCAGAGTCGCGTCGGTCAGTTCAGGATCGGCAATTGATTCCATCTGTGTAATGATCAGTGCCGAGCGTTGATAAGGGACTCGCGCGCGTGCGCACGCGACCACAGCCACTTGGTGTCCCGGGCCGCGCCGCGATAGACAACGTTATTACGGGATGCTGTCGAGCAACAATAAGTTGGTGACGAGACAGGCGGACCACCGTGACCGCGCGGAGGGCCGAACGTGGCGGCTGATTACTGTCGCGACTGGATGGCTGCTGCTCCTGTTCGTCGGTGCGTACCTGATTACCCCTGCGAGCATCCTCACGCTGGTGATGGCCGATCTCGAGATCAGCGAGGCAACGGCGGCAGCACTCGTCTCGATGCCACAGGTCGCTGCGACGGTCATCGGGATTCCCGTTGGAATCTATCTTGACCGCGTGAAGGCCCGCCCGATTGTCCCGGTTGCGGCGGCCGTCCTCCTCGTCGGTAGTATTGGCGACTGGTTCGCCGCGAGCGGGGGAAACGTCTCGCTGTTGATCGCCTCACGATTATTCGCAGGCGTCGGTATGTTCACCCTGTGGACACTCAGCATCACTGTCGCTTCGAGTGCGTTCCCACCTGAGCGGCGGGCGACGGCCACATCGGTACTGATCTCCGGGTACCCTGCTGGCTACGCGCTCGGTCAACTCGGTGCGCCACGGCTCGCAGGGGCCGTCGGCTGGCCAGGGGTGTTTCCGATCTTCGGCGGGACCGTGCTGCTGATGTCGTTTGCGCTCTACATCGCGGTCGGTCGGGTTTCGCGGTTCGACGCGTCTACGAAGCCGATATCACTGATCGGGTTCAAACGGGTGTTGCGAAACCGGAACGTGTGGATGGTCGTCGCGGTCACCGTTCTCGGTTACTCACTGTATATGGTGTTCAACTCGTGGATGCCGACGTACATCACCCGCCGGTTTAGCGTCTCACTGGCGGAGAGCGGGACGTTCGTCGCACTGTTCCCCGCGGTCGGGGTTCTCGCCCGACCGACGGGCGGATGGCTCTCAGACAGGGTTCTGGCCCAGCGACGTCGTCCCATCTTCGCCACTTCGTTCGTCGGTGCAACTGTGCTAGCGGTCGCGATGTTCTACAGCACGACGATCACGGTTCTAATCGCGATGCTCGTCCTCGCCGGGGTGTTCATTCAACTCCAGATCGGATTGATGTATCAGTCGATTCAGGAGTTCGTCGATCCCAGCGCGGCCGGAACGGCGGTCGCGCTCGCGAGCGTCGGCGGGTGGCTGGGATCGTTCGTCGCGCCCGTCGTCGCCGGAGAGTTGGTCGCCACCGCCGGAACCTACGCAGTTCTGTTCACGTTCGCCGTCGGACTCGGTGTGGTGGGGATGCTCACCGTCTGGCAGATGGCGGAGTCCGGTGAGTCCACGGTGCTCTCCTGACTGCAGCCCCTGTCCGCTCGACGACTCGAGTAGTCATCACACATATGTCTCCGCACTGGTTTCACACAGCGTTAGATCTCCTGCTTTTCGCTTGTATGATTCTTGCTACCCACCCGCATACTTATTAGTGATAAACACAATACATAATTGTATGAGATACCGAGTTGAGTGTGATAACTGCGACCTCAGCGAGGAACTACACGAACACGACGCCTACGGTCGAGCGAAGGAACACGAAGGTCAATACACGTCCCACACAGTCGCTGTCGTCCAGTCACGGGAGTGATCGGGGCGTTATTTTTCGTTGCGGTTAGCCGGACGGGACCTCCCGGCCGGTTTCGGCGTCGACGTGTACCCCATACTGTCGGCTATAGTCGCGTGAAGATTTTCCACACCCCGGGGTGTCGAAATCTTTCACGTTGTTATAGCCGACAGGATCAATGACCCACCAGTGAATCGTCGATAGAATCAGCTGTCTATGTTCGACACAGCAAGCCACCCCACAGGCTTGCGTCGTCAGACACCCCGTGCTAGGGCCGGAGGTATGCACAGATCCATTCAGAACTGTCCGTTGCGGTCGAATCCTTGGAAATATGCGCGGGCTGACCACGATCAGTTTCCGCGTTTGCGATACCACACGCGCTCTCCAACGGGTGAGGCTTCCTCGCCGATATCCAGGCGACTGACGAACAGGTCTCGAATGGCGAGCGTCACGACGAGTTCGACTATGTCGCCGTCTTCGGCTTTCACCGTCACAACGCAGTGGCCGTCTCGTTCGGCCGTTTCGACGATCTCTCCGGACGACCACCGATCGAGGTCGTGTGTCGGCTTTCGTGCGTGTATCCGATCGTGAGCCATAGGGTCGATTACTGCCCGACCGATGTCCACGTTTCGCTTGCGACCGGCGGCGTGTGGATTCAACTGTTCCGGCACCGAAGCATCCTCGATGCGGGAGTACGCGATGTCCCGGAAAGTGCGATCACTCGTCGCTTCGCCACCTCAGCGAGTTCTCGTTTAGTTCCGTCACCACGGGTCGTCCTTTCGTGAGCATCCTGTCTGCGATCTCGATCGCCCGCTCCAGATCGTCTCGTGACAGACTCTTATAGGCGGGGCGACCGTCGATTTCGTCGTCCCACACATCCTCACACAGATTATCGAGCACCACGCGACCGAAGCAGTGATCCAACTGAATCGGCCAGTCACCGTCGCGTTTCGCCCTCGCCGGAAGGGCTTCGTGCACCTTCTGATCGTACTCCGCACGAAGAGCCGAGAGGTCTGCTCCGTCCAGCGTCTGCTGTCCCATACTGCGTCAGTGGGACCGTACCGGTTTCAGGTTGTCTGATGAGTGAATCAGCGAGCGAGGCGACTCTACCTGTGGCTCACGTCTGGATCCGGAGCAGGGACTCTTCTTTCCCGTGTGATTCGATCATTACGTCAGACTCCGCTCTGAGCCACGCCGGGACAGCAGCAACGTGTTCAGCGTGTTCTTGCGGACGCGCATCGAAGTCGCCGTGGAGTCGAGCCGGTTCGGAGTAATGGGTAACCGGGCGGACGTCACCCCATGTCTCACGGGCGAGCGCAAACGCCTCACGATACGAATGCTCCCGAGCGCTGAAACTGTGATGATGGTAATCGAACGTCACGGGAATCTGGACTTCGTCGGCAACTTCTTCGACGAGTTCACTGACGCTCCACAGCGACTCCTTGTCGTCGTTTTCGACGACGAGTCGCGCTCTGGCACGCGGCGGCAAGTTATCGACGACCTTGCAAAACCGGTCAGCGGTGGCCGCTTTGTCGCCGTAATGGGCTCCGATGTGTACGTTGATCCCGTAGCGGGGGGACCGCGGCAGTCCCAGAAGGTCCAGCCATCGCCCGTGATGTTCGACAGATTCGACCGACCGCTCGACTGTATCTGTCGACTCGCTGGCCAACTTGCACCAGTGGCTCGGATGGAAGGTCAGCCGCATTCCGTTGGCTTCGATGAGGTCACCACAGGATTCCGCCAGCGAGGCGATCCGCTCGTAGTTCGGCAGTTCCCGTAACTCGAACTGTGAGTTCCACGGGACCAGCGTCGAACTACACCGATACAGGTAGATCCCGTGATCGAGATTCCACTGGAGAATCGCGTAGAGATCCTCGAAATTCTGCTCTGTGAGTTCGGCTGCTCGTTCGATTCCATCCCGCTGCCACGTCTTTTTTCGCATATCACGGTTGCAGCGCCGCGGCGGGTCGTGCTCGCGGAGCGTCCGGTTCATCGCTGCGTATCCTAGCATCACACACTGTTCGGTGGGGAGCGTATAGACTCGTTCGGTAGTCGCGATGCGTCACCTGAACAGCTCTCCGAGTCGAGCCTGATTTCTTCGCTCTGAAGCGGCGACGTCACCCGTATCTATCACAGCGATTACCTGTAAAGTATTATATTTGGACGACGCTATGGAAGGTGAGTACGCCCATTTGCCAGTGCGTTTACTACGGGCAGGCCCTGATGAAGGTCGAAACACAAAGCGGGGGGAACCGACACTGAGGTAACTTTGAGAGCCAGCATACAGTGTCCGGCAGGTCGGGGGAACAGTGGTCCGTCCCCCGGCAGGTATCCACACAACTGCGTCCACCCACCGCTATGATCTTCGGAGAGTATAGTAGCGTTTGCAACTGATTACACAGCCGATCGCACGCAGTCGTGCGATCGAATGAGCGAAGACTTGCAAACGCTACTATTGTGCGCTGGCACTGTTGATCGTGGGAAAATCTCTGTGATCGCCAGTATAGTAGGACCGACGCGCTGAGTTACGAGGCCTTCGATACGGACGCTCCTACGGGAAGTGTCTCACCGTGGCGCCCCAGCAGTGCCCGCATCCAGTGCACATTCGTCAGTCGCTCGACGGTCATTTGCAGTGCACAGCGACTGGAATGGAATGGAGCGCCGATCACCTTCTTCCCACCTCGGCACGTGCCGGCAAACCCTCTCGAAAGAACCGGTCAGCCGGGGCCATCCTCAGTCTCTGACCCGGAGTTCGAATACTTTTCAATCGCCTCCGAGCAGGCCTCTGTCACCGGCTGAACCATCTGTTCACGGAACGCATCCCGATTGTTGCCACGGACGGTGTAGACCGCTTCCTCGTCCGTCCAGAAGCCGTACTGTCCGTCTGACGACTGCTGCTGACGGAGATACCTCACACCGGTCTCTAACACGGTAGCGTACGGATCAGAAAAATCCGCGTCCACGAGACCTTTCAACTGGCGGGCGGCCAGTCCGAGGGTGTACTGCGAGAGGGAGTGCAGAAACTGCCCGAGACGGATGCGGTCGATGAGTTCTGCTGACGGGCGGTAGTCGTCGCCAGACTCGGCGAGTTCCGGCCAGTCCGCCCGGGACTTGATTACCTTCGTCGCGGTCGCCCCCACCAGGTTGGTGTGGTAATGACGAGCCCACTCCCGGTCCTCGGAACCCCACGACTCGAGGTCACCTGACGGCAGTTCCGCAGGCTTTTCATCGGGACCGGGCAGATATCCCGGTTCCGCGGCCAAATGGCGGACCCACGCGAGGGCGAACCGGACGAGATCCGGCGGAACCTGGCGCTGCAGAACACCCGCCAGGAGGAGTTCGAGCACGATGTCGCAGTTCCCCACAGCGATGTACCGCAGGATGCCTCCCACCAGCGCAGTCGTCAGATCGTATGGAGCGATGTCGTCCGGAAATGCGGGATGGTCGACGCCGAAATTGTGGTAGTAGTACAGATTGTGTGTGACAGCATACAGGTCACTGAGGTCGGCGTTCGCGACGTTCGGGGGATGGTTCAGTGACCCGAGCGGCAGGACGGCATCCTTGTCAATCGGGCAGTCCGCGTACCCGTATACGAGACAGAAGTGCCACAGGTCCATCTGACGGTGCGGAACCCGTTCGACCGACCAGACCGTCTGCTGGTCTAACACAGAGTCGACTGCGGTGGCCGTCGCCCCATCGAGATCACCGCTCACTTTCGCGTAGGTCAGCGGATGAGTGTACTTCAGCAACTCCCGGGGATTACGTCGGACGAGGTCTCGGTAGCGACGGTCGTTCGCGCGGTCGACGACGAGGTCGTGTGGCTCCGATGAGGAGTACGTTTCGCCCACTCCTCTGGCGACGTACAGGTGGAGCGCGAGTTCGGTGAACGCCTTGCGCCGGAGGTTGCGCCCCGAGAGTGCGGTCCACGAAAACGGATCGAACTGATCGAGATTATCGATGATCCATTCGTCCGCGATCGTTTCGATCTCAGATAGCGTCGATCGGGGGTCTTCCAGCGGTTCTGATTCCGGGAGATCGACTGGTTCCCAGACCGACGTTTCGCTCGAGCGGGCCCGGTCGCTCATCGCGAGGAACCACTCCTTCCCGATCGAGGCCGATCTCCCCGCCACATAGGCCCACCTGTCAGCGGCGCACAAATTAATACTGTTGGTGACCGACGTCCGCCCGGAAGCGCGACGGACACTGTCAGTCGTCTTCTCGACTCCGCTGTTCGGCGAGGGCCTGGAGCCGTTCCTCGGCAGCCGCATCACCAGATACGCCTGCAATTGGTGTGTACGGTGCTGGATCACTCGTCTCTCCCACAGGGGTGATGAACAGGAATGCTCTCCACCCGCAGACGTGACCAAAGTCGTCATCGATGTCGCTTCCTTCGACCAGATCGATCAGGTCAGCCATCGAAATCTCGTCGGTGTCGACCAGTTCTTGGAATTCCTCACTCTGTGCTAGTTCCAGTACCGCCTCAGGATCCTGTGCACCAGTCATAGTACATTTAGATTATTTGTCTATTAACGAATAAAGATTATGGAATCAAAGAAGAATTATTCTATATATTATAACAGGCTGCATTACCGAGTGAAATTTGCACTAACGCGTCGGGTATCGAGAGTTATAGTAATAGTATTTCAACTAACATAATATGACTGACGGACCCAATCAGACCTTCGCGGCTTCGAGAACACTGATCGGACTTCCGTCTGGGTCCCACCGTTCGACGAGTTCCCACCCGGCGCTGTCGAGGAGTGTCTCGTGCTCTGTTACGGTGCGCTCTCGACCGCCCGTGTGTACCATCATATCGATGTCAAGTCGTTTCGCATAGTGGTTTGCCTCGGGCCCCGGCACGATTGCCTCCATAATGAATATGCGCCCGTCGGGCGGTGCCGCCTCCGTGATGTTTGAAAGCAACTGTCCGCACTCCTCGTCGTTCCAGTTGTGGAGAACCCAATTCAGGAAGTACGCGTCCGCGGGGGGAACCGCTTCGAACATATCCCCGCCGACGTACGTGCATCGATTTTCCACGTCGACTCTCGGTGCCCAGAGTTGATCCGTCTCCGCGATTACGCTCGGGAGGTCCAGAACAGTCCCGTCGAGGTGTGGGTATGAATCGAGGAGGTGAGACAGCAAGTGACCGTGACCACCGCCCACATCACAGACGTGCGAAACCCGGGAAAAATCACGATCGGCGAGTGTCTCCAGTAGTATGTCCGTCTCGCGACGCGACCGTGCCGACATATGTGAACTGAAGATCGCGCCGTACTCGGGATTCGCTTCGACGTACTCGAAGATGTCGCGTCCGAATTCGCGGACGAACCCATCGGGCGGTCCGTCTCGGACGAGGGCCGGGAGGTGTAGATAGGGTAACACCCACTCCGGACATCGGTCGAAGAGCAGCGTATCACGCACTGACCGCGGATGATCCGGTAAGAAGAGTTCCCCCACGACAGTCAAGGAAAACTCTCGGTCATCGCTCTCTTCGAGGACACCGTAGTTGCTCAGGGCGCGCAGGAGGCGGTACGTGTTCTCAGTGTGTAGGCCCAACTCGGCGGCGACGTCGGTCGCTGTCGTCGGGCATTCATCGAGTACCTCGAACATTCCCAGTTTCGCCCCGGTGTAGAGTAACTGGCCGCTCTGAAGTTCTTGGATGAGGGAAGTGGCGATTGCCGCATCGACCTGCTCTGATCCCGACGAGGGATCGGACGAACTGTCTGGCATCGGATCGACCCACCCGTAATATGGTAATTACTCAGTAAAGTCTATGGACTGAACTGTAGTCGTCGTGCGCAGTCTTCGCTGTTCGAGGCCTGCTGACACCCAAATCGAACGGAACGTCAGAGACGGAAGGCCGGCCTCCCCGCAGGAAACAGTACGGGGTTTCGCGGGCGCAACGAGTGCCGGCCGCTTTCTGCACGCCTCGGCATCTCGTCGAACGTCGAACGTGACGGGAGACGACTGTGTTAACTTGTAGAACGCAAACTGCACTGAACCGTGGACTTCTATGAGCGGGTCATCGACGCAATGCTTCCCGAGATTGCTCCGAATCGGGCCGTCTCCAGCGGTAACGGGATACCTCGGGTCCCGAACCATTCGACCGCTCCTGTCGATTTACGGCTCGACCCTCTCCGGGACGATGGTCACAGGAACGGATGCCTCTTGAGCGACGACAAACCCGGTGTGACCATCACGGAGTTCCGCCAGCCGTGCTTTCGATCGGTATCCAATGATGATATGATCTATCTCCACGTCCTCAGCAATGTCCACGAGGTGCTTGCCGGTCGCCTTCGACGAGCGGAGTCCACTTCTGTTGAGATGCTCGAGTGTGACTTCTACGTCGACGTCGGCCTCTGAAAGAACTGAGCGGACTTCATCGCGGAGACTTCGGTCGCTCCCCGACGCGTTCTCGTTTGCTATCAGATGAGCGATGGTCAGATCCTGACTCGTGTCCCGGGCGAACTGCGCTGCGACCTCAAGCACTGCGGTAAATCGATCATCGTCCCCGATCGCTACCAAGATAGTCATACTATTTTCACGGGCTAAAGCTCAATAGTGGTTTCGCCGTCTCAGGCCTGAATGCTGATTTGAACGGCCGCGCTCTCTCAACACTGAACGCAAAACTGTCCCGCTGCGGTGCTTCGGTCACTTGGCAAGACGGGACGATGGGATTACAGTAGCATAATAGTATTATGCCAGCGTGATCCCCGCCGCCCGTTCGGAGAACTGCCTTCACTCGGGTGCGCACTCACCTTCCGAGCGAACAGGAGGGATCCGACGACAGGTCAGGTAAAACAAGTATTACAGAGTTATGTCCGAGGAATGCGCACAGTACGCAGGTAGAGAAAGGCGTGTGGTTCGAGTCCGGAAACCTGTGGATGGTCACTCGCCTGCGACGACGCTGTCCTCCCACCCTTCGCTGTAGATCCGTTCGTCGGAGACACCCAACTCTGCGAGGCGATCCTTCGTCTGGACGACCATTGGGGGAACCCCACAGACGTAGTAATCGCGCTCACTGTCCGTCCCGAACAACTCCTCGAGATGCTCTTGTACGTATCCGATCCGTCCGGTCCACTCCCAGTTCGGGTCAGATAGGACGAACGTGACATCCAGGCTCGGATGGTTGGCTGCCAGTTCGTTGAGCGTCTCTCTATGGATGAGTGTCTCCTCCCGTTTTTCCCCGAGAATCAAGTGCACGTGACCAGATCCTTCGCGCAGGTACTGCCGAAGCATCGCCATCATCGGGGTCAATCCCGTTCCGGATGCGAGAAACGCGACGTCCCGAGTCGGGTCCGCGAGCGTTAGCGCGCCTTCTATCGGCCCAATCTGGACTGTATCTCCGGGTCGTTTCTGATGCATATACGACGACGCCAGTCCGTCGTCGTACCGTTTAATCGTCAACGCGAGTTCGTCGCTTCCAGGCAGATTCGTCGGTGTGTACGGCCGGACGACTTTTTTGTCGCCCGATTTGAATCGGATCGTTGTATGTTGCCCCGGTTCGTACTCGAACGTATAATCGGGAACTCGCAGGCGAAAGGCTCTCACCCGCGGTGTCGTTTGATACGTGTCGACGACCGTCGCTTTCTGTGTCATTTTATGTACGAATGCCTACGGATACGGTCAGGTGTCTGACCGAATATGGGGGTTATCGCTCGAATCGTCGTCAGTCGTTTTCTGCATCATTCTGTTGGACTGTTGCAATTATTTGTGAGGGACAGACACGTATAAGACTCTCCATCGAATGAGATGCACACTATAGTCACACAATTGTCAAGATAGGATCGTGGAAATTTTTGCGGTTTCTGACGATTCGTGCCACCAACTGCACAATACAGCGAGTAACAGATCACAACTCTCTTCTATTCGATCACCAACACCTCGTCTGCTTCCCGCTGCAACTCGAAGAACACTGCCTGAATCTCGCCCCTGTGGCTTAGTTACTGGATATCACTGCTTAATTTTGCAACATATCCGGACCGTTTGGCCTCGAACCCCTGAAGCGGGAACACTCGTGTCTGATCGCTTATCCGAAGTAACTTCTGAACTGCTTTGCGATGGAACTTGTAGGGTGGGCGATCGTCATCGAGGAACAAACAGTGAGCAGAAAGGACAAGCCCAAATGCTTGATCAGCAAATGACATTGGTGGTAAATCTGTTTAGTGATACCGACCGCTGTGGTTAGCAACACCATTCAGGAAACGTGATGCCGCCTGTTTACGGTATGCCGCGAGTTCGGAGATGTCGTCGTAGAAATCCCACACGTACAGATCCACAATTCCGTTGAGAGCATTCATCGCTGTATTGATGCCGTGGTCACAGGTTTTCGATAACGCAGACGGCGAACAATCGTACATCTTGTCTACTCCGACGGCGTCAATCCGTGTTCGCGGCCTCTGCGACGAACGAACAGAAACCAGCGGGACAGTCGAGAATTCGCTGTCCTGCTCGCTCAATGGGATCAAAATCAAAGATCTTCCGGTATTCGCTGAACGCCCTCCCAATCAAAGTAAATCTATCAATCTCGTACTTTTTTGTTTATCGTACTCGGGTCCACGTCACACAGCGTTCTATTGATCAATATACATACTCTCCTCAGAGCGGTGCGCTCGGCACGGGGTCGGTAAAGAGGCTCTCATACGGTCTGATTACACAGATTGTCTTGACCTGCACTCGCACTGGCAGCGCTCAGGTGGTGGCCACTATATCATCGAACTTGGTGTTGTAAGAGGGGTCCAACCCGGAACGCGCTTCCTCGGAATCACAGTTAATTCATATGATAAACTGTACAATGTATTGGAATTTTCGTATGTTTGTCTGAGAGGGCGGCTGACGTCCGGGACTGCGAAAATCCTGTGCGTCCCCTTTGTCGTGTGTACCGGACTTTTGTGCTAACGCTACCTTGCTCACCCCACACCCATCCAATATGGCCGTCGAATCTCCCGTGAAATAACAGAATTAGATAATATATTATTTTTGATACTTTGTGTTGTATACGTAGACGGGGCCGTATCCCGAGATACACTCTGAACTGTGGTGCGTGAGTGTGTGTGCAACTCGAATATCTGCTCTGTGTGGACCAACAGCCACTGAGAGTAACTTGTTCAATTGGAAAATGCCCATAATAGTCGCCACACCGATAAGAATTCTACTATTACAGAGCAGAAGACGTCGCCTAACTCGATGGATCAATCTCTTGCAAATAAGAGTATTCTTCCGCAAGGGCGTTGTCATAGGTCATATTCACTGGGGCCATTTCGACCTCTGCTATGCCGGAGAAACTTGTTCCTGCAGGCAACTTCGCTGAGATAAAAAAGCCAAGAAGTCACTCAGGCCGAATCCGAACTTCAGGCTAGCCTGCAGTGGACACAGGGTTCACCTCTCCTCTACAGATGCTGGTTCCACAGCAGGGCAAAGATTGGACTAGCCCCAAGTGGGACGGCCCGGCATCGACGCCGTCCAAATCGTACGGCCGACCCACAGGGGATGGTATCGGAGCGACCCGGCATTCAACCTCCACAACTGCGGTCAAGCAGTTCTGGTCCTCCCCTACGCGACGGGACTCTATCATCGCAGACAGATGCTCGTCACTGGCGTCGCGTACTATCACAGCCATTCGCGTACGCGACTCTCATCGCGTTTATATGATACGCCGGGCTTCGTTTCGCCTTGGAAATTGGACCTGCTGCCGCATACGGAGGATCCGCGGCAGTTGCACTCGTCGCCGCTCTCGGCGACGAATCGTTTGCAAGTGGAGGTGTGACTGGACGCGGTTGTCCCGCTCGAATCTCAGTGGTCAACTTGCTCGCCAACTGAGTTCACACTCTACTTGCGGACCCGAACATCCACGGCGTCCTTCGACTCGCTGATTTTCTCGGCCACCGTGTCGCCTTCAGGTAGCCAATCCGCCGCGAGGAATACTATGTCCTGTTCGGCGTCGTCGTTACACAGGGCGCACTCCTGGTCGACTATCCGGCGCGCGAGTGGCTGCTGTTTGGGGAGCTGGCACTCGGCCCGAGACTGTTGGGCTACACGCTGATCAGCTGGGCGCTGGCGCACCTGGAGTTGAGCGTCGCTTCGGTATCGCTGCTCGGTGAGTCGGTCGGCGCGACGACTCTCGCATTCGTGGTATTTTTACAGTGCCTAATTACGTTTACCATCGGTGGCGGAGCCGTGGTAATAGTGGGCATCCCACTGACCGGAAGCGGTCGCTGAAGTTGTCAACGGTCGCGTCCGCCGGATGCTTCCGGTACCGGACGCGGATATTTCCCTGTTCGGTGCTGACTGGCTGTATGGACCTCGATCAGTTCGCCGCGGACGCACCATCGGACGACGCGCCGGGTGACGCCCAGGCTTGCATCGTTGCGACCCAGCCTGACACCTTCGACCGCTGTCGAGCCGGCTTCTACCCTGCACCCCGGTCGTACGACCGGACGCGCGCGGACTTCTCCTATATGGCGTTCTACCGCACCGCCCCGGTGTCTGCGATCACCCACTACGCCCGCGTCGTCGAGCGGACCGAGCAGGTCCGCGGTGAGCCGGGGCCGATGACAGAAGCCGACTGGGATGCGCTCATCGACCCGTTCACCGAAGAGCGCGTCGTGATCGTCTTCGAGTTCGACGAACTCGTCCCACTGGATCGCCCCGTTCAGAACGACGCGAACGGCGTTCGCGGTGCAGTGTACTGCACTGTGGACGACCTGCGAATGGCAGACACCGTCTCGGCACTCACCGAGCGTGCGGACGGCTAGCCGGGTCGGATCGGACACTCGAACAGACGCGCGTCCGCCGGCACGGCCGATGGCTCCTTGTCGATTCGCCACTTCAAGTCACTAACGAGAATCGATGAACCATATCCCCGACAGCGCGCTCAACGCAATCGACGATTTCGGCGAGTCGCTGCTGTTCGGCGCTCCACCGACAGTACAGGAGACGCTTCGGGGTGACCTCCGGATCGAGATTACACGCGTCGACTCCGATGCCTCTATCACGTATATCGATTGCGGGACCGACTCCGATACTGAGCCGGTGGCCCCCACTGCTCACCTGTCGACCGGGGCGGTTGCGCGATGTCGTTACGAGTCGACACACACACAAGCGCCGCCGACGCTTCGTGCTCTTGGCTCGTTCGTGATCACAATCGTTGACGGAATCGACCAACGACTGCGCTCGTGGGGGATCGAACCACCGGCGGCGTACATCTACACCGAGACCGTCGAGGGCACTCACCGTTACGAGGGGCTGCTCGCGCTCCCGTAGCGTATTCGACACGTTCGGTCCGGTTAGGACTCCGAGCATAACGACCACCGGCAGTATTCGGTGTTCATAACGAATTGCGGGAGCGGGCATCTCACGGAGTACGGCTATCGTTGGGAGATCGAGAGCGGCTACAAATCGGTCAAACGGTTCATAGCTGCGACAACGTCGAAGGATTTCGGGCTACGGTTCTTCTACTTCGCATTCGCCTGCCTGTTGTACTCGATCTGGCGGGCTGTCGATCTGCTCGTGCAGGTTGAGTTGACTGGTGAGTATAAGCACTCACCGGTGATTACAGCGGACAACACGCTGACGCTG